>DASTYT010000031.1 GCA_035764725.1 Candidatus Methylomirabilota bacterium
CGCCCGCGAGGCCTTCCGGGCAGCGCACCAGCGAGGTCGGCCGGTCGCGCAGGTGCGGCAGGATCCACTCCGCGATCGACTCGTAGTAGCGGGCGAGGTCGAGCTTGGTGGTCCGCGGCTTCGGGAAGAGAACGCGATCGGGATGGGTCAGGCGCACGCCGCCCACCGTCGCCCCGTCGCCAGCTCCGGCGCCGATCGCACGGTCTCCAGCGCGCGCGCTCGGGACTGCCTCGACCTCGCGCCGCACCTCGGCCGCGGGCTTGTCCTCGCGCAGGCCCTGGAACGACGGGTGGCGCATCTTGCCGTCGCTGGTCCACTCGGTGAAGGCGACCTCGGCGACGAGCTCGGGCTTGACCCAGCGCGCCCCCGCGATGCGGGGCGCGGGGTCGAAGGGGCTGTCCCGCCGCTCCAGCTTCGCGAGGCGAGAAGTCAGCGCGCGCAGGCTCTGGGCGTCGAAGCCCGTGCCCACCTTGCCCGCGAAGACGAGACGCGGGCCCTCGCGCACGCCCACGAGCAGGGCGCCGAGGCCCACGCGCGAGCCCTCGCCCCGGGTGAAGCCGCCGATGACGACTTCCTGGCGGCGCCCGCACTTGACCTTCAGCCAGTCGCGCCCGCGGCCCGAGCGATAGGGCGCGTCGCGCCGCTTGGCTACCGCGCCCTCGAGATGGAGGCGGCAGGCCTGGCGCAGGAACTCCGCGCCCCCCCCTACGACGTGCGCGCTGTAGCGGACGATGCCGGACGCCTTCTCCCCCACGAGCTCCCCCAAGGCGGCCTTGCGGTCCTCGAGCGGGAGTGCGGTGAGATCACGGCCGTCCAGGTGGAGGAGATCGAAGACCATGTAGGCGAGCTCGCCCCGCCGCTCACCCTGCATGAGGTTCTGCAGGGCCTGGAAGCTGCTGGTGCCGTCGGGCTGCAGCACGACGACCTCGCCGTCGATGAGCGCGCGGCGGGCGGGAAGGCGCGCCACCGCCTCGGCGACCTCAGGGAGGCGCTCCGTCCAGTCCTTGTCGTTGCGGCTCATGAGCCGGGCGCGGCCGTTCTCGAGCCGGGCGAGGAGGCGATAGCCGTCGAATTTGATCTCGTGCAGCCACTGGTCACCTTCGGGCGCCTCCGACACGAGCGTGGCCAGTTCCGGCGGGACGAAGCGCGGCAGCGCGCCCGCCCGGCCGCGTGGGGCGGGCGCCGCCGCGGGCTTCGCGCGCGCACCGCGCGCCGTCGCGGGCTTCGCGCCCGCCGCGCGGGCCGCCGCGGCGAGCGTCGTCGAGGGCCCCTCCCAGGGCGCGTCCTTCGCATGCCAGACGCGGTCTTTCGCGGCGGCGATCTGCTCCATGGTGCGATCGCTCGCCACGCTCTTCGCCTTGCCCTCGATCTTGGCGGCATCCCAGCCGGTCCGCGCCGCCCCGTCCTTCTCCTTGATGAGGAGCCAGGTTCGGTCACCGTCGCGCTCGTTCCGGCCGCGCATCCGCACGAGCGCCCAGCCGCCATGCAAGCGCTCGCCGTCGAGAGTGAACTTGAGCGAGCCCTTCCGGTAGCCTTCGCGCGCATCGCCGGCCGGCGTCCACGTCCCGCGATCCCACAGCATCACGGTGCCGCCGCCGTACTCGCCCGCAGGAATCACGCCTTCGAAGTCGCCGTACTCCACCGGATGATCCTCGACGTGCATGGCGAGGCGCTTGTCGGTGGGGTCAAGGCTCGGGCCTTTCGGGACGGCCCAGCTCTTGAGCACGCCGTCGAGCTCGAGCCGGAAGTCCCAGTGCAGGCGCGAGGCCGCGTGCTTCTGGATGACGAAGGCAGCGCCGTTCCGAGCCCCATGGGCCCGTCCGCGCGGCTCCGGCGTGCGCGTGAAATCGCGCTTGCGCGCGTACTCGCGAAGCGGCATCGCTCAGGCGGTCAACGCGTCCGGATCGCCCATCGACTCTTCGGGGAAGATGCGCCCGCTCGGATGGACGTGGTCCGTCCCGTAGCGCAGCTCCGGCGGAATCGGTCCCTCGTCCACCATCGCGCGTCCGAAATCCTCCGGATGCTGATGGCGAAAACACGCGCGAATCATCTCGAGCGCGGACACAGTCGATGTATGCCTGGGCTCGTTCATCGCCGGCCCCGGGGAAAAGCGAGTGGGTAAACTCGTGCCCCCGTCGCTGAACCGTCGCACTTATTCGTCCAGGAGATTGCTCTTGGTATCGCCATACAGACAACAGGAGCAAGAGAAATGCCATGTGCAGACAGCCCGGTGGCCGGCGGCACGGCGTTTGCTGCATTGGGCCGACATGGACCCTCGGGCTGATCTCGAGGAGGCGCGGCATCTTCGTGAGGAGTTGAAGCGGGAGCGCCTCGCTCGCATCGCGGCGGATCGGACAAACCGGCTCAACGATGAGCTGATGCGCTCGCTCGCCCACAAGCTCCGCAACCCCCTGAATACCATTCGCCTGTGGACCCAGGTGCTGCGCGAGCAGGCGGGCGAGCCCGCCGTGGTCGCCCGGGCCCTCGATGGCCTCGAGCATGCCACCCTGCTCCAGGCGCGTCAGATCGACACCTTGCTCGATCTCTCGCGCATCGCCCTGGGCCGCATGCGACTCGACCTCGAGCCCGTAGATCTGGTCGCCATCGTGCGAAGCGCCGTCGAGGCCGTGCGGCCCATGGCCCAGGTCAAGCGCCTCTCGATCGAGACGGATCTGGGCATGCCGGTCGGGGTGATCTCCGGTGATCCGGCCCGGCTCGGCCAGGTCCTCTGGCACCTCTTGACCAACGCCATCCGCTTCACGCCCCATGGGGGACGCATCGGCGTCACGCTGCGGCGGTCGGGAGATCGAGCGATGCTCAGCATCGCCGACAGCGGCCACGGCATCGCTCCCGATTTCCTGCCGCATGTCTTCGATCGCTATCGGCCGGAGGAGAGCCGCGTGCCGCCGGTCGAGGACGGCCCCGGACTCGGGCTGGTGCTGGCCCGCCACATCGTGGAGCTGCACGGAGGCACCATCCGGGCGGAGAGCGACGGCGAGGGCCGCGGGTCCACCTTCACGCTGGAGCTTCCGCTCCCGGGAACGACCGTGCCCGCGGTGACTCGTGACGACGTCACCGGATCGACCGATGGCATGGGTGGCGGCTCGCGCGGGCTGCGGGCCTCATCCCTCATCGGCGTGCGGGTGCTGGTGGTCGAGGACGAGCCGGAGGCGCGCGATAGCCTGCGCATCCTGCTGCAGCGCTTCGGCGCGGAGGTCGCGGCGGCGGGCTCGGCGCGTCAGGCCATCGAGACGTTCACGCACGGCGCCTTCGACATCGTGATCAGCGACATCGCCATGCCCGGCGGGGACGGCTACGAGCTGGTGCGTGCCATCCGCGGACTCGGCCCCGAGCGCGGGGGCCGCATCCCCGCAGTGGCGGTGACGGCGGGCGCGCGTCCTGAAGACCGCCGGCGGGCGCTGGCCGAGGGATTCCAGGTCCATCTCCCGAAGCCGGTCGACGCCGTCGAGCTCGTCCGCCAGGTGACGGTCCTGAGCGGTCGATGAGAATGAAAGGAGTTACCCCATGAATACGATCACGCGTCGCCGTGGCGCGGCGAACGGTGGGCACGATCAGGCACGCAGGGCAAAGCGCGAGATGGTGGGCCTCATCGCGGTGGCCGCGGCCGCGGTGACGGGGGCGGCCGTGCTCTTTCTCGTCACGACGCGCACGGGCCGCGAGGCGAGGGCCCGCTTCCAGGACGGCGACCTGCTTCGCCGCTGGCAGGACACGATGATGGATCTCGAGCGGCTCGCGCAGCATGGTGCCGCGTACGTCGAGCGCAAGGCGGGCGAGCTCCGCCACGCCATCGGCGAGCAGGCGGGCATGCTGGAGGCGAGACTCCCGAAGAGCCGGTGATGGCGCGGCGTGGGGCGCTCCACTGGCGACCTACATGGCCGCCTTCCCGCCGTTGGTGGATCGCGGGGGCGGCGGTGGCGGTGGTCGTCGCGCTCGCGTATCTCGTGGCCTTCCAGCTCGACGAGCCCATGCGCCGCTCGATGGAGTCTCGGATGAACGCGGCGCTCAAGGGCTACAAGGTCTCGATCGGCCACCTCGACTTCCATCCCTTCGGGTTCTCGCTGGACCTGAAGGACGTCGTGGTCCGTCAGGAGCAGGCGCCGGATCCCCCGGTCGCCTCGATCCCGCGGCTCAGCGCCAGCGTCGAATGGCGGCAGCTCGTCCGGGCGCGCGTGGTCGGCGAGATCGAGATCGTCGAGCCGTCGGTGAACCTGAACCTCACCCAGGCGCGCGAGGAGGCGAAGGATCCGGTGCCGGTGGAGAAGAAGGGATGGCAGGAGGCACTCGAGGCCATCTATCCACTGAAGATCAACCTGTTCACGATCAAGGACGGAACGTTCGTCTATACCGACGCCGGAGCGTACAAGCCGCTCCACCTGCGGCAGGTGAACGTGGAGGCGTCGAACATTCGTAACGTCAAGTCGCAGGAGCGCACCTATCCATCGGAAGTCCACGCGAGCGCGCAGGTGTTCGAGCACGGGAGCCTCAAGATCGACGGCAATGCGGACTTCCTCGCCGAGCCGCATCCGGGCATCCTCGCCGACGTCAGCTTGCAGGGGATCGAGCTCGACTACTTCCGGCCGCTCACGAGCCGCTTCGCCAACGTGACGATCAAGGGTGGTCTGCTCGGAGCCGACGGCCGCGTCGAGTACGCGCCGACCGTCAAGACCGCGGACCTCCAGCACGCCGAGATCTCCGGCGTCGACGTCGAGTACGTGCACGAGGTGAAGGGCACCGCACCCGAGAAGCAAGCGACGCGCAAGGTCGTGCAGGCGACCGAAACGGTATCGGAGAAGCCGGGGGTGCTCGTGAAGATCGGCGAGTTCGACGTCGTCCGCAGCACCCTGGCCTTCGTGAACCGCGGGACGAATCCTCCCTACCGTCTCTTCCTGACGGACACCGCCATCCATGCCCGGAACATCAGCAGCCAGAGCGCGGAAGGCCTGGGGAACTTCGAGCTGACCGGGAAGTTCATGGACAGCGGCCCCGCGGTGGTGAAAGCCCGCTTCCGGCCCGGCAAGCCCACGCCGGGTGTGGAGGCTCAGATTCGCATCACCGACGTCGACATGACTCGGATGAACGATCTCTGGAAGGCTTACGCCAAGGTCGACGTGGCGGGGGGCGAGTTCGCGCTCTACTCCGAGCTGGCCGCGAAGGACGGCATGATATCGGGCTACGTCAAGCCGCTCCTCAAGGACGTCAACGTCTACGATCCCGGGCAGGACAAGAAGAAGAACATCGTTCGCCGCGCGTACGAGGCGGTGGTGGGCGCGATGTCCACCGTGCTCGAGAACCGGCCACGGGAGGAAATGGCCACGCGTGTCGACATATCGGGCCGCATCGACAATCCGCAGGTGAGGCCGGTGGTCGCGGCGGGGCGGCTCTTCGAGAACGCCTTCATCAAGGCCATCCTGCCCGGCTTCGAGCGGCGCGGGCGGGAGCGCTAGGGCGCCCGTGGCCGAATCCGGTTGCTCCATGACGCGAGTGCTCGTCGTCGAGGACAGTCAGGACAGCCGCGAGGCGCTCCAGATTCTCCTCGAGCTCGAGGGGCATGAGGTCCGGGTGGCCGCCTCCGGCGAGGACGCCGTCCGTGCGGTGACGGAGTCCGAGCCCGACTGGGCCCTCATCGACATCGGCCTCCCCGATATCGACGGCTACGAGACGGCGCGCCGCATCCGCGCCGGCCATCGCGCGGTCCGCCTCATCGCGCTGACCGGACACAATCGTCCGGAGGACCGCGAGCGGGCGCTCGCCGAAGGCTTCGATGCGCATCTGGTCAAGCCGGTGGATCCGGCGCGCCTCTTCACGATTCTTGGAGGTTCATCATGAGCGTGCTCGGCTGGGTCGTCTTCGGGCTGATCGTGGGCATCGTCGCCAAGCTCGTGCATCCCGGCCGCGACCCGGGCGGCTTCGTCATGACCATCATCATCGGCATCGTCGGCGCGCTGATCGGTGGCTACATCGGGCGCGGGCTCGGCTGGTACCAACCGGGCGATCCCGTCGGCTTCGTCATGGCGGTGCTGGGGGCGATCATCCTGCTCGTGCTGTATCGCGTGGTGGCGGGCCGCGCCATGCGGGGAGCCTGATGCTGACCCGTCTGTTCGCGGATCGCGAGGCGGCGGAGCGCGCCTATCAGGCCCTGCGCAGCCGCGGGTACAGCGCGGCGGACGTGAGCGTCCTGATGGCCGACGAGACGCGCGACCGCCTGCTGGGCGACGTCGCCCGGCCCAGCCCTCCGGTGTCGGACGGTGAAGGGAAGCGTAAGACGCTCGAAGGCGCGGGCGTCGGCGCCGGCGCTGGGGTCGTGGCCGGCGGCGTCCTCGGGGCGTTGGTGGCCGCGGCCACCGTGGTCATCCCGGGCGCGGGCCTGGTCCTCGCCGGACCGGTCGCCGCGGCGATGGCCGGCGCCGGAGTGGGCGGCGCGGCGGGCGGGGTCATCGGCGCGCTGGTCGGCGCGGGCATCCCGGAGGAGCGTGCCGAGCGCTACGACTCCGGCCTCCGCACGGGCGGGATCGTGATGGGTGTGTCCCCGCGCAGCGACGACGACGCCGCGTACTTCGCGCGTCACTGGCGGGACTAGACGCCGACGCCCGGCGGACGCTGACATAGCGCCCGGCCGGGCGTCGAGGCGGATTTCCTACCGATTCGCCGACACGTCCCGAACGTGCGCCGGCCGAATCGCCTCCTGCCCGGCCGCCAGGGTGTCGCCGATCGCCCCGCTGGCGGACTCCATGAGGTCGCCGGCCTGCTTCAGCGTATCCGCGGCCCGGGTCCGCAGGCCGCTCGTCCTCGAGTCCAGATAGTGGCCGATCTCATCGCGCCAGATGTACATCGCGACCGCGCCCGCGAGGGCCCCTACGATGAATCCTTTCATCTCGCTCACCTCCTCTCGCTCTCTTGCTCGGAGCTCGCTCCATCTCACCGAGCGCACTCTCGTCAACACGAGCAATGCGGGTGCCACGCGCGATCCATATGCACGTGGCGGCGCGGCGCGCCGACGCGGCCCGACGGCGGGCCGGCACGAGTCGCCTTGACCGGGTGATTTTGTTCGTGCGCGCGCATCGGATAGGGCGTGACGAGCGAAAAGCACTCGCATTTCTGTGAGATGGGGGGCGGCACGGAGGTTGCACTTCTCGAGTGCGTACCGTGGCACGAGTGGAAGCTTAGACGCCGCCGAAAGGAGTGACGAGACGATGCTCAGCACGATTCTCGTCGTCGTGCTCGTTCTGATGGTGCTGGGAGCCGTCCCAGCATGGCCGTACAGCCGGGAATGGGGATACTTCCCGAGCGGGCTACTGGGAATCGTCCTGCTCGTGTTCTTGATCCTCGCCCTGACCGGCCGCGTCTAGCGCGCGGGCCCGGCTCGAACACAACCCGAACAAAACGGAGGAGACGCAATGCATCGGATGACCAAGCTGAGCGCAAGCGTGGTGGTCGGCCTCGCGCTCGCCGCGTCCCCCGCGTGGGTCAGCGCGGCGGACGAGAAGAAGTCCACCGAGGAGAAGTCGTCCACCACGCAAGCGGTGAAGACCAACGTCAGCGACTCGTGGATCACGTCCAAGGCCAAGATCGCCCTGTTCGCGGACAGCCGCGTGCCCGGCGCCTCCGTGCACGTGGAGACGCAGAAAGGCATGGTCTATCTCCGCGGTAAGGTGGAGAGCGACGAGGCGAAGAAGGCGGCGGAAGACGTCGCCCGCGGCGTCGAAGGCGTGCAGGGCGTGAAGAACGAGCTGCAGGTGGTTCCGGCCTCCGCCAAGAAGATGGTTGAGGCGAAGGATGATGATATCACCAAGCAGGTGAAGGAGCGCTTCAAGGCCGATCCGAAACTGAAGAGCCTTGACATCCGCACCGACAACGGCGTGGTGACGCTCCAGGGCAAGCTGCCCAGCATCAACGACAGCGCGCGGGCCTCGCAGATGGCCCGTGAGGTGCCGGGGGTGCGGTCGGTGCGTAACGACACGACGTACGAGAGCCCGCGCGCCAGCATGAGCTCGGACAAGATGAGCTCGGACAAACCGAGCCTGAAGGAGCGCGTGTCGGACAAGACGTCGGACATGAAGCACGACATGACCGCGTCGAACGCGGCGGGTCAGACCCACGTGCGGGCCGCTCAGGAGAAGCTGAAGGAGAAGGGCTTCGACCCGGGCCCGATCGATGGCGTCTGGGGACCGCGTACCGCCGCAGCGGTGAGCGACTTCCAGCGTAGTGAGAATCTGAAGGTGACGAGTCGCCTGGACGCCGAGACGCTCGGCAAGCTCGACGTCGGGGTGGGCGGCGCGACCAGGCCTCCGCAGACGAAGTAACGCGGCTGCGTCGGTCGGGTGAAGGAGACGAGCTGGGAAGGCGACTTCCCAGCTCGTTTTTTTGGGAGTACACCGGAGTAGCTCATGAGCGATACGGGCTGGCTGATTCTTGCGGTGGCGGCGGGCGTGCTCGCGGCCCTCCTGTGGGTGAAGCGCGAGCTGTGGCTGATGCGGCGCCGGCGTCAAGGCCGGCGCGGAGACTAGCTAGATGTGGGGGCGAGCGGCGGGAACGGGCTGGAGCGGCACGACGGGCTTGGCCGCGGGCCTGGGCGAAGGGGCGACCCGCCGCCGCCTGAGCGCGGGAGCGGCCAAGCAGGCCCCGACCAGCAGGGCGAGGGCCGCGACGGCGCCGCCGACCACCGGGGCGACATGGGCCATACCTGCGGCTCCCGTGGGCAGGATCCCACCCGCGACACCGAGACTGATCAAACCTATGGCAGTTCTCATGAAGAGGACACCTCCTTTGAGTTTACAGGCAAATCACATGCCACGCAACGCGGCTGGACCCGATGCGAGCCATCTAGCGGAGATGTCGCGGGGATCGGAAATCGAGGGCGCCCACGAACTCCGCGGGCTTGGTAGAATCTGCTCGGTCAAGTTTTCCGGTTCTTCTCGCTCTCTATCTCGCTCTCGATGACATTGTTCGGCTCGGATCCCATCCGCGGCGAGCTCCTGAGCGCCGAGCGCCTCGAGCAGCTCGCGGCGTCGATCGCCCGCCATCGCGTCGCGGACGGCGAGACGGCGGGCGCCGCGCTCCTCGCGCGCGTGAAGGACAACGGCCGCGTCCTCCTCCGCTGCTACCGCGCGCTCGCCTCCGTGATCAACGAAGAGCGCGCGACCATGCCCGCCGCGGAGTGGCTGGTCGACAACTTCTACATCGTCGAGGACGTCCTCAATGAGGTCCGTACGGATCTCCCGCCCGGCTTCTACCGGGAGTTGCCTATCCTCACGGAAGGGCCGCTCCGCGGCGCGCCGCGCGCGGTGGGGCTCGCGTGGGCCTACATCGAGCACACCGACAGCCGCTTCGAGTCGGCGTCCACCCAGCGCTTCGTGACGGCGTTCCAGAAGGTAGAGCCGCTCCTGATCCGCGAGATCTGGGCGGTCCCGATCGCGCTCCGCCTCATCCTGCTCGAGAACCTGCGGCGGCTCTCCGAGGAGATCGTGAACGCGCGGGCAGCACGGATGGAGGCCGACCGCCTCGCCGACACCCTGCTCGGGCAGGGCGGCCGGCCCGGCGATCCGCACGCCTTCGAGCGCGTGGGCGACGAGGTGCTGACCGCCGCCTTCGCGGTGCAGCTCGCCCAGCGTCTTCGCGACCAGGATCCCGCCACCACGCCCGCGCTCGCCTGGCTCGAGTCGCGGCTCGCGGGCGCCGGGACCACCGCCGAGGAGCTGGTGCGCGCCGAGCATCAACGCCACGGCGCCGCGAACGTGACGGTCCGAAACGTCATCACCAGCCTCCGCGTGATGGCGAACTTCGACTGGCGGGAATTCTTCGAGAGCGTCAGCCTGGTCGATCGCCTCCTGCGCGCGGAGAGCGACTTCGGCGCGATGGACTTCACCACCCGCGACCGCTACCGCAAGGCGATCGAGGACCTCGCGCGCGGGTCCGGGCGCAGCGAGCTCGAGGTGGTGCGTACGGCGCTGACCCTGGTCCGCGCGCACGCGCCCGGGGTGGAGGATCCCGGCTACTACCTGATCTCCCGCGGCCGCGGCCGGCTCGAGGAGGCCGTCGGCTATCGCGTGCGGCTGCGCCAGCATCTCGTCCGCGCCTACGTGAGCTCGGCGACCTGGAGCTATCTGGGCAGCATCGCCATCGTCACGGCGTTCTTTCTCTGTCTGCCCCTCCTCTACACGCAGGAGCAGGGCATTGCCACCGCCCTCATGGTGGCGCTGGCGGTGTTCGCGGTGTTCCCGGCTTCCGATGTCGCCATCGCCCTCGTGAATCGGGCGGTCGTGGAAGTCTTCCCCCCGCGCCCGTTGCCGCGGCTCGCCCTCGCCGGCGGCATTCCGAAGCGCTGGAAGTCCCTGGTGGCGGTCCCCACGCTGCTCAGCAGCGAGGCGCAGATCGCCGAGCAGGTGCGCCGTCTCGGCATCCACTACCTCGCCAACGTCGACGGCCATCTCTGCTTCGCGCTCCTCTCGGACTGGACGGACGCCGACGCCGCCTCGGTGCCCGGCGACGACGCGCTCCTCGCCGCCGCGCGAGCCGGCATCGACGATCTCAATCGCCAGCACGGGCCCAACGCCGACGGCGAGCCCCGTTTCTACCTCTTCCACCGCAAGCGCGTGTGGAGCGAGAGCGAGCGCCGGTGGATCGGTTGGGAGCGCAAGCGCGGCAAGCTCCACGAGCTCAATCAGCTGCTGCGCGGCGCCGCGGAGACCACGTATCTCGCGGGGCCCGCCCCCGCGGGGGTCAAGTTCGTGATCACCCTCGACGCCGACACCCAGCTCCCGCGCGGCGCGGCGACGAAGCTGGTGGGCGCGCTCGCCCACCCCTTGAATCGCCCGCGTCTGGATTCGCGGCAGCAGCGCGTGGTGGAGGGTTACGGGATCCTCCAGCCGCGCATCGCGCCTACCATGTCGGCGGAGCGCGAGAGCTCCTTCTTCCAGCGGATCTCGTCCGGTCCGGCGGGCATCGATCCCTACGCCTCCGCGGTGTCCGACGTGTACCAGGACCTCTTCGGCGAGGGCTCGTACACCGGCAAGGGCATCTACGACGTGGACGCCTTCGAGAGCGCGCTGGCCGGGCGGGCGCCCGAGGGCGCGCTGCTGAGCCACGACCTCTTCGAGGGCGTGTTCGTCCGGGTCGGGCTCGTCACCGACATCGAGTTATTCGAGGAGTTTCCCGCCCGTTACGAGGTGGCGGCGTCCCGGCAGCACCGGTGGGCGCGCGGTGACTGGCAGCTCCTGCCCTGGCTGCTGCGCGGCACCGCGCGCGGTCGCGATGGCCGCACGCGCATCCCGGCCATCGGCCGGTGGAAGATGCTGGACAACCTGCGGCGCTCGCTCTCCGCACCCGGCGCCTACATGACCCTGCTCCTCGCGTGGCTCTTGCCCGGCGGCGCGCCCGAGGTGTGGACCAAGCTCGTGCTGTTCTCGCTCGCGCTGCCCGCGCTGGTGCCGGTGACCACCGACGTGATGCCCAAGCGCCCCGGCATCTCCAAGCGCGTCTACCTGCGCTCGCTGGTGGGTAACCTCGCCCTCGCCGGCGCGCACATCGCCCTCGCCCTCATCCTCCTGGCGCATCAGGCCTGGCTGATGGGCGACGCGATGCTGCGCACGCTCTGGCGTCTCGTGTCGCGGCGGCGGCTGCTCGAGTGGGTGTCCGCCGCGCAGGTGAAGGCGCGCTCGAGCCTCGATCTCACGGACGTGTATGCGCGCATGTGGGGGGCGGTGGCCCTCGCCGTGGCGGCGATGGTGGTGGCGGCGCTGGCGCCCGGTCACGCATGGTCCATCGCATTCCCCTTCATCGCGCTCTGGCTGCTCTCGCCCGCGGTGGCGCGGTGGCTGAGCATGCCGCCGCGGGCGCATCCCGCGGAGGAGCTCCGTCGCGAGGAGCGGGACGTCCTGCGCGTGGTGGCGCGGAGGAGCTGGCGCTTCTTCGAGGCCTTCGTGGGCGCGGAGGATCACTGGCTGCCGCCGGACAATTTCCAGGAGGATCCGCGTCCGGTCGTCGCCCATCGGACCTCGCCGACCAATGTGGGTCTCTACCTCCTCTCGTCGACGGCTGCGCGGGATCTCGGCTGGATCGGCACGCTCGACTTCGACGACCGGCTCGCCGCCACCCTCGCCACGCTCGAGAAGCTCGAGCGCTTCCGCGGCCACCTCTACAACTGGTACGACACCAGCACCTTGCGCCCCCTCGAGCCGCGCTACGTGTCGACGGTGGACAGCGGGAACTTCGCCGCCCATCTCGGCGTGGTGGCGGTGGCCCTCCGGGAGCGGGCGCACCGTCCGCTCGTCGATCGCCGCGTGGGGCGGGGCATCGACGACGCGCTGGTGGTGCTCCAGGACACGCTCCAGCGGAGCGCCGCCCAGCCGGACGCGCTGCAGATGGCGGTCGTGGAGCTCCGCACCGCGCTCGTCTCCGAGCCCGCGACCGTGCCCGCGTGGGCCGTGCGCCTGCGCGAGCTCGCCTCCGGCGCGGCCCGGCTCGCCGAGCTGGCCGCCCCGCGTGCGGGCGAGGTCACGGTGTGGGTCGAGGCGCTGCAGGCGAGCATCGCCAGCCATCGCCGCGACCTCGACGCGCTGGCGCCCTGGGCGGAGCCGCTCGACGAGGTGATGGCGGCGCTGCCGCCGGACGTCGTGGCGGGGCTGCCCGCGGTCGCGCGCTTGCTCGGGACCGCGCTCACCCTGGGCGCGCTGCCCGCCGAGGCCGCCGCCGCGTCACGGGAGATCCGGGACCTGCTCGAGGGCGGCGGCGCCCCCTCGCTCGACCGCGGGCGCCTGCTCAAGGTGATCGACGCGCTCGATCGGGCGGCGCTCGCCGCGACGGCCGAGGGCGAGCGGCGCGAGGCGGCGGCGGCGACCGTCCTCGCCCTCGCGGACGGGATGGAGTTCACGTTCCTCTTCGATGCGAGCCGGCACCTCTTCGCCATCGGCTATCGCGTAGCGGACGGAACGCTCGACGAAGGGCGCTACGACCTGCTCGCCTCCGAGGCCCGGCTCACCAGCTTCCTCTGCGTGGCGCGCGGCGAGGTCCCGCCCGTGCACTGGTTCCGGCTCGGCCGGCCGATGACGCCCATCGAGCTGGGCAGCGCGCTGGTGTCGTGGTCCGGCTCGATGTTCGAGTACTTGATGCCCGCCATCGTCATGCACGCGCCGGAAGGCAGCCTGCTCGACCAGTCGTGCCGGCTCGCGGTGAAGCGCCAGATCGCCTACGGCGCCTCGAACAGCGTGCCGTGGGGCATCTCCGAGTCCGCCTACAACGTGCGCGACCTCAACCTTACCTACCAGTACTCGAGCTTCGGCGTGCCCGGCCTGGGCCTCGAGCGAGGCCTCGGCGAGGATCTCGTGATCGCGCCCTACGCCACCGCCCTCGCCGCGATGGTGGACGCCCCGTCGGCGGCACGGAACTTCGTGGAGCTCGCGCGCTTCGGCGGGTGCGGGGACCACGGCTACTACGAGGCCCTCGACTTCACGCGCTCGCGCCTCCCCGAAGGCGCCAAGGTGGCGGTGGTGCGCTGCTACATGGCGCATCACCAGGGCATGTCGCTGACCGCCCTCGCCAACGTGCTGCTGGACGGCCTGCTCCGCCGGCGCTTCCATGGCGAGCCCGTGATGGAGGCGACCGAGCTCCTCCTCCATGAGCGGGTGCCGCGCGACATCCCGGTCACCCGGCCTCGCGGCGAGGAGGTGCGGTCCCCCGCCCATGCCCGCGAGCCGGTGGTGCCCATCGCCCGCCGCTTCACGTCACCCGCGGAGCCGCTGCCGCGCACGCACCTCCTCTCGAACGGCCGCTACGTGGTGATGATCACGGCGGCCGGAGCCGGCTACAGCCTGTGCGGTCCCGTCGCGGTCACGCGCTGGCGCGAAGACCGGACGCGGGACGCGTGGGGCTCGTTCGTCTTCCTCCGGGACGCCCGGAGCGGCGACGTCTGGTCGGCCGGCTATCAGCCCGCCGGCGTGGAGCCCGACACCTATCAGGCCACCTTCCTGGAAGACCGCGCGGAGTTCCGCCGGCGCGACGGCACCATCATGTCCTCGCTCGAGGTGCTGGTCTCGCCGGAGGACGACGCCGAGATCCGCCGCGTCTCCCTGATCAACCTGGGGACCGAGCCCCGGGAGGTCGACGTGACCTCCTACGCCGAGCTGGTGCTCGCTCCGCCCCGGGCGGACGCCGCCCATCCCGTGTTCTCGAACCTCTTCGTGCAGACCGAGGCGGTGGCGGAGCTGGACACGCTGCTCGCCAGCCGCGCGGCCCGGTCGCCCGAGGACGATCCGGTATGGGCGGCGCACGTGATGGTCGTGCAGGGGACGAGCGTGGGAGGCTCCCAGTACGAGACCGACCGCTCGCGCTTCCTCGGGCGCGGGCGCGGGATCCGCACGCCGATGTCCATGATCGAGGGCCGGCCGCTGTCGAACAGCACCGGCGCGGTGCTGGATCCCATCTTCAGCCTGCGCCGCCGCGTGCGCCTGGCTCCAGGTGGCAGCGCGCGGGTGGTGTTCGCCACCATGCTCGCCACGTCGCGGTCCGCCGTGCTCCTCATGGCCGACAAGTACCGCGACCCGGCCACGTTCGAGCGCATCGCCACGCTGGCATGGACGCAGGCCCAGGTGCAGCTCCATCACCTGGGTATCGACACCGACGAGGCCCATCTCTTCCAGCAGCTCGCCAACCGCATCCTCTACACGGACATGCGGATGCGCGGTCCCGCCGCCGTGGTCGCGCGGAACATGCTGGGGCCCGCCGGCCTCTGGAAGCACCGGATCTCGGGTGATCTGCCCATCGTGCTGGTGCGGATCGACGAGATGGAAGACCGCGGGATCGTGCGCCAGCTCCTGCGCGCGCACGAGTACTGGCGCATGAAGGGCCTCGCGGTAGACCTCGTCATCGTCAACGAGAAGCCGTCCTCCTACCTTCAGGATTTGCAGAACGCGTTGGAGGGACTGGTGCGCACCGGGCGTCCGACCCTGAGCGCGACCCGCGAGGGCTCGGTGTTCGTGCTGCGCGGCGATCTCCTGTCCGGGGAGGAGCGCGACTGTCTCACCGCGGCGGCGCGCGTGATCCTGCTGAGCCGGCAGGGGACGCTCGCCGAGCAGGTCGCGCGGGCGGAGCCCCCGGCGACGGAGCGGCGGCGCGAGCGCCGACTCGCCCCCGTGCGGCAGGATGCGCCGGACCCGCTGCCGCCGCGCCCGCCGTGGGAGTTCGACAACGGGCTGGGCGGCTTCGTGGACGACGGTCGCGAGTACATGGTCGCCCTCGGCGAGGGCCAGTGGACGCCCGCGCCCTGGATCAACGTGATCGCCAACGAGCGGCTGGGCTTCCAGGTCTCCGAGTCCGGCGCGGGCTTCACGTGGGCCGAGAACAGCCGCGAGAACCAGCTCACGCCGTGGTCCAACGATCCGGTGAGCGACACGCCGGGCGAGACCCTCTACATTCGCGACGACGAGAGCGGGCACCTCTGGGGCCCCACCGTGCTGCCGATCCGCGAGGAGGCGTGGCCCTATCACTGCCGGCACGGCCAGGGCTACAGCCGCTTCACCCATCGCGCCCATGGCATCGAGCTGGACCTCATCCAGTACGTGCCCCTCGAGGATCCCGTGAAGATCTCGCGTCTACGCGTCGTGAACCGGTCGTCGCGCCCGCGCCGGCTCACCGTGACCGCCTATGCAGAGTGGGTGCTGGGCGCCTCGCGGGCCACCACCGCGCCCTTCGTGGTCACCTCGCTGTGCCCGCGCACCGGCGCCCTGCTGGCACGCAACGCGTGGACCATCGACTTCCCGGGCCGGGTTGCCTTCTTCGACCTGGCGGGCCGCCAAACGGCCTGGAGCGGCGACCGGACGGAGGTCCTCGGACGGAACGGCACCCCCGACCATCCCGACGCCCTCGAGCGCGGCCAGCCGCTGTCGGGCCACGTCGGCCCCGGGCTCGACCCGTGCGGCGCGCTGCAGGTGAGCCTGAGCCTCGAGGCGGGCGCGGAGACCGAGGTGGTGGTCTTCCTGGGCCAGGGGCGGTCCGAAGAGGAAGCGCAGACGCTGGTCGAGCGCTACCGTGCGATCGACCTCGAGGCGGCGCTGGAGGCGGTCAAGACCCGGTGGGACGACCTCCTCGCCGCGGTGCAGGTGAAGACGCCCGACCGGTCGCTGGATCTCATGCTCAACCGCTGGCTGCTCTACCAGGCGCTGGCCTGCCGTGTGTGGGCGCGGGCCGGCTTCTACCAGGCGGGCGGGGCTTACGGGTTCCGGGATCAGCTTCAGGACGTGATGGCGCTGACGGTGGCCGCACGCGACATCGCCCGAGGCCATCTGCTCCGGGCCGCCGCCCGCCAGTTCCGCGAGGGCGACGTCCAGCACTGGTGGCACCCGCCGTCCGGGCGGGGCGTGCGCACGCGGATCTCGGACGACCTCCTGTGGCTCCCGTACGTCGCTGCCCATTACATCGCGGTCACCGGCGACGGCGGGGTGCTTGACGCGGAGGCCCCGTTCCTCGAGGGCGCGGTCCTGAACGACGACCAGCTGGAGAGCTATTTCGAGCCCACCATCTCCAAGGAGGTCGCCAGCCTCTTCGAGCACAGCGCCCGCGCCATCGACCGGAGCCTCGGCGTCGGGCCGCATGGCCTCCCCCTCATGGGCACGGGCGACTGGAACGACGGGATGAACCGCGTCGGCCCCAAGGGCAAGGGTGAGAGCGTCTGGCTCGGCTGGTTCCTCTTCGCCACGCTCGAGCAGTGGGCGCCCCTCGCCGAGGCGCGCGGGGAGCACGCCCGCGCCGAGCGGTGGCGCGTGCACGCCGCCGCCCTTCGCGCGGCGCTCGACTCGCAGGCCTGGGACGGCGACTGGTACCGGCGCGCCTATTTCGACGACGGCACCCCGCTCGGCTCGGCTGAGAACCCGGAGTGTCGCATCGACTCGATCGCTCAGTCCTGGGCCGTGCTCTCCGGGGCGGCCGACCGCACTCGGGCCGCGCGGGCGATGGGCGCCGTCGAGGAGTATCTGGTGCATCGCGAGCAGGCCCTCGTGCTCCTGTTCACGCCACCGTTCGTCCGTCCCCGGCGGGATCCCGGCTACATCCGGGCGTATCCGCCCGGAATCCGTGAGAACGGCGGCCAGTATACCCATGGCGCCATCTGGGCCATCATGGCCTTCGCGGCCCTCGGCGACGGCGATCGGGTGGGGGAGCTCTTCTCCATCCTGAACCCCGTGAACCATGCGAGCACGCGCGCCGGCCTCTACCGGTATCGCGTGGAGCCCTACGTGATCGCGGCCGACGTCTACGCCGAGGCGCCGCACATCGGGCGTGGCGGCTGGACCTGGTATACGGGCTCGGCAGGCTGGATGTATCGGGCAGGAATCGAGTGGATGCTCGGGTTCAGGCTCCGCGGCGCCGCGCTCTTCATCGATCCCTGCATCCCCCGCATCTGGGCCGGCTTCTCCCTGCATTTCCGCTACCACGCTTCTCGCTACGAGATCACGGTGGAGAACCCCAAGGGCGTCACCCGCGGGGTCGAGCGCGTGGAGGTGGACGGCGCCCGCATGGAGCTCGGGCCCGAGGGCCTCCCGCTGCTCGACGACGGGGCCACACATCGGGTGCGTGTCTGGATGGGCTGACCGGCGCCAACCCGTAAGTTACCGGGTCAAACCTGCCTGCGTCCTCGCCCGATCGCCCCGCAGCAAAGACTTATCAAGGACTTGGCGCGGGCATGGCTCTTGCCTCCCAGTTCGCCGAAGTTATTTCCCGGAGGAGGCTGTTCCCATGCTCATGAGCACGAAAGAGATTCTCGGCTACACGATCCTCGCCACGGATGGCGAGATCGGAGGGGTCTCGGACTTTCTCGTCGACGAAGGCTTCAAGCTCCGCTATCTCGTGATCGACACCGGCAAGTGGCTGCCCGGGAAGAAGGTGGCGCTCTCCACGGCCTGGATCAGCAGCGTGGATCCGCACAAACAACTCGTCGTGATGAACATCGAGCGGAAGCGGATCGAGGAGGGCCCCGAGTACTCGGAGGAGCATGTGCTCGATCGCGAGTACGAGACTCTCTTGCACGCCCACTATCAGTACCCGCCGTACTGGCTCTAGGCCGGACTGGCTCGAGGAGATCCGATGGGACGCTGTGACGTCTGCGGGAACGACTACCGTCGCACCATGGAGATCCGCGTCGGTGGCGAGCGCGGGACGTTCGACTCCTTCGAGTGCGCCATTCACCGGCTCGCCCCCATGTGCGAGCACTGCGGATGCCGTGTGATCGGGCACGGGGTCGAGCTGGGCGACCGCATTTTCTGCTGCGCCAGCTGCGCCGCGATGGAGGGGATTGACAGGAAGGCGGTCAATGCCTAGCCGGGGACCGAGGCCCGACCCCGGGGCGACGTGCCGGGAGGGTCGCCGATGACCGGTGCGCGCATCGCCGGCCATCCGATCCATCCCGTCCTGGTCGGCATCCCCATCGGACTCTGCACGTTCTCCGTATTTGCGGACATCATCCGGCTCACCGGGCTGGGCAAGCCGGTATGGTTCGACGTGGCCTTGTACGCGATCGCCGGCGGCATCGTGGGCGCCCTCGTGGCCGCGGTCCCAGGCCTGGTGGACTATATGACGGTCACGGATGCCCGGGTCCGCGACCTGGCCTTCGCCCACGTGATCGCCGCGCTGTTCGTGGTGGCCATCTTCGGCTGGAGCCTCTGGGGGCGCTGGGAGGGAGACCAGGGGCCCGGGCCCGTGGCCATCTCGATCGTGGGGCTCCTCCTGCTGGGTGTCGTCGGCTGGCTGGGCGGCGAGATGGTATTCGTCCACGGCATGGGCATGGAAACCGCCGCGGCACCTCCGCGGGCGCAACGAAAGGTGGCCTGACCGATGAAGGGAGAGCACGAAGTGGTGGCGCCCAAGGTGAATCTCGGGGCCTTCGAGCGCCTGGCGTCGATCGCGGGGGGTGCCGCGCTGATGGCCTATGGCCTGCGGCGGGGGGCCCGCGGGGGAAAGAGCATCGCCTGGCTCGGGGGCTCGCTTTTCCTGCGCGGCTTCTCCGGGTGGTGCGCGCTCTACTCCGTGCTCGGCATCGACCGATCCGGGCGCGGAGAGGCCATGCAGGGCAATCTCGGCGTCAAGGTCGAGCGCGAGATGGTGTTCGAGGAGCCGCCGGAGAAGCTCTATGCGTTCTGGCGGGACTTCCGGAACCTCCCGAGCATCATGCCGCACGTCGAGTCCGTGTCGGTCTACCCCGATGGGCGGTCCCACTGGCGCGTGAAAGGACCGCTGGGAAGGACATTCGAGTGGGATGCCCGGATCATCAATGATGTGCCCAACGAGGTGATCGCCTGGCGGACAGACGAGGGCGCCCGTGTGGAGCACGCGGGCTCGGTGCGCTTCGAGCGCCTCACGGGGGACGCGACGCTGGTGCGCGTCTCCCTTCAGTACCACCCGCCGGGGGGCGAGCTCGCGCATCTGGTGACGGCGCTCTTCGGCGCGGATCCCGGCGAGCGCATACAGGACGATCTCACGCGCTTGAGGGAGGCCATGGCGCGCGCGCACGAGGATCGCGACGGGATGCAGCCCGCCACCGCGTCGGCGCTGGGATATCGGGCGCCGGAGGCACCACGCCCCGCCAAGTAACGGGGCACCATCGAGGGCAGGAGGTCTCCGGTCAGGCGATCGTAGCGCGTGAGGTCTAGACAGCGGCCCTACACTGAGAGCGATGAGAGCCCTACGTCGCGTCGCTCCGTGGGCCGGGGGCTGTCTCGCTGTCGCGCTGCTCCTGATCGGCAGCGAGCCCGCGAGCCTTCGAGCGGAAATCGACACGCCCTCCGCGGGTCAGCTCGCCGCCGCCAAGCTCGTCGGCGCGCGCTACCTCAACCAGGACCCGCACTACTCGCGTGGTCCGCTCTCCGCGCGCCTGCACACCTTGGTCACCGGCATGACGTGGCTGGTGGCGGAGCGCCGGGTGGCCGCGTTGCCCGGGGGGCATCCCGACCTGGAGCGCCTCCGTGGAGGTGCCATCTCCGCGCCCACCGTCACCTGGATCGGACATGCGACGGTGCTGGTGCAGCTCGACGGCCTCACTATTCTCACCGATCCCACCTGGAGCAACGTGGTCGGGCCCTTCGGCGTGATCGGGGTCCACCGCTATACCCCGCCGGGTATCCGCTTCGAGGATCTCCCACGTATCGACGTGGTTCTCATTTCCCACGATCACTACGATCATCTGGACGCGACGACGGTGAAGCGTCTCGCCGACACCTTCGATCCGCACTTCATCGTTCCCATGGGTCTCAAGGCGTGGTTCGCCGAGCGAGGCATCACGCACGTGACCGAGCTGAACTGGGGCGAGTCGACGGCGGAGGGCGGCGTCACCTTCGTGTGTACCCCCGCGCAACACGGCGGCGGCCGGACCCTCGCCGACCAAGGGCACCGGCTGTGGTCGTCGTGGGCGGTGCTGGGGTCCAAGCGCTTCTACTTCGGCGGGGACAGCGGCTACTATCGGCATTTCAAGGACACCGGCGACGCCTACGGTCCCTTCGACCTCGCCGCGCTGCCCATCGGCTCCTATACCCCCCGGGAGACCGCGCGCCCGGTGCACATCTCGCCGGAGGAGGCCCTTCAGGCGTTCACCGATCTTCGCGCCACGACCTTCGTCGGCATCCATTGGGGTACCTATGCCCTGGCGCGCGAGCCGTACGACGAGCCGCCGAAGCGTATCGCCGCCGAGGTGGTCCGCCGCGGGCTCCCGTCCGATCACATCCTGATTCTCCCCCCCGGACAGACTGCATCCTGGTAGCCGAAGATCCGCTGGGCCAGAGCGCTCTTGCGCTCCGGCGCAAACCCGGTCAGACTATCTTGCCCATGGCCGACCGCGTGCTCATCGTGGACGACGAGGCGGATTCCAAGACCGCCCTCGGCCTCCTCCTGTCTACCTGGGGGTACGAGGTCCTGGAGGCCTCCGATGGCATCGAGGCTCTCGACCTCGCGGCCGAGTTCCGTCCCGCCGTGGTGGTCTCCGACCTGGTGATGCCCGGGATGGATGGCCTCGCCTTGCTGGAGGCGCTGCGTGCCGAGCTGCCCGCCGCCTCGGTGATTTTGCTGACGGGTCACGCCACCGTCGAGACAGCGGTCTCGGCCATGAAGGAAGGCGCCTACGACTACCTGACCAAGCCGGTGGACGTGCGCCGCCTCCGGGCGCTCGTGGCGAAGGCCATCGAGAAGAGCGAGGTGCTCCGCGAGGTGACGCTACTGCGCCGACAGCTCGGCAGCGTGACCTCCATGGGCCAGCTCATCGGCTCGAGCGCCCCGATGCAGGAGATCTACCGCGTCGTGCACCAGGCCGCCTCGACCAACGCTCCCGTGCTCATCGCGGGCGAGAGCGGCACGGGGAAGGAGCTGGTCGCCCGCACCATCCACTCGCTCAGCTCGCGCGGGAAGGGACCGTTCGTCGCCGTCAACTGCTCGGCGATCCCGGAGACGCTGCTTGAGAGCGAGCTGTTCGGGCACGAGCGCGGGGCCTTCACCGGCGCCATCGAGCGCCGGGCGGGCTACTTCGAGCTGGCGGACCAGGGGACGCTCTTCCTCGACGAGATCGCCGAGATGAGCGCGGCGCTCCAGGCCAAGTATCTGCGCGTGCTCCAGGACGGCGTGATCCGTCGCCTCGGCGGCAAGACCGAGGTGAAGGTCGACGTGCGCATCATCGCCGCCACCAACAAGGATCCCGTGGCGGCGATGAAGCAGGGCACGTTCCGGGAGGACCTCTACTACCGGCTGAACGTGTTCAGCCTCACGATGCCGACGCTGCGTGCGCGCAAAGAGGACATCGCGCTCCTCGCCGATGCCTTCATCTCGGAGTTCGCCGCCAAGTACGGCAAGGCCGCCAAGGCCCTCACCGAGGAGGCGCTGGAGGCCCTCAAGCGCCACACGTGGCCGGGCAACGTGCGGGAGCTCCGGAACTGCATCGAGCGCGCGGTGGTCGGCAGCGACGAGGTACACATCCCCGCCTCCCACCTCTCCTTGGGCGGGCAGCGACCGCTGCCGGTGCCCGCTCCCGCCCCCGCCAGCGCTGGCGCCGGGCCGGAGGCCGCGAGCGACCAGCCCGTCGGCATCACGCTCGACGAGGCCGAGCGCATCCTCATCCTCAAGACGCTCGCCGCCCTCGGCAACAACAAGACCCGGGCCGCCGAGAGCCTGGGCATCAGCCTCAAGACCCTCCACAACAAGCTGCGCCGCTACAACGGCTCCTGAGCGCGGGGGTCCCGCTCGCCGCGTCTACTTCGCCTCATGAAGCCTGGCGGTACACCTGCCGTCTGAGGGCGAGCGCGGGAGACGGGGCTGTTCCGGGCTGGCCGAAGAAATTGATGTAGCGATCGATCCGGCGCGGCCGGTCCGCTCGGAAGAGCATCCGGCGCGCCCGGCGCTGGGCTCGCTTCGAGACTCCGGTGACCTTGGTCATCTCCCCACCTCCGGTCGATCGGCGGTGTTGATGGTTGGACTGGCGGACACGCTCGCGGCGGGCGCCCCGGAAGGTGCCACGGCGGCGACCAAACCCTCGTCACACGGGGGCGGCTCGCTGCCGGCTCGAAACGCTTCGATGATCGCGGAGCCCCCGCCGCAGACCCGACGGCCGCTCGCGTCCACCGGCGCCATCACGATCCCGTCGGGTGCCACGAACGGGCGCGGCGGGGCGCGACGCGCCGCCGCCTGCATCACGGTGGCCCAGATCGGTAGGGCGATCTCCGAGCCGGTGAGACCGATGGGCCGCGCATCGTCCGCGCCGACCCACACCCCCACCACGAGATCGGGCGTGTAGCCGATGAACCATGCGTCACGGAGGCCGTCCGACGTGCCGGTCTTGCCGGCGGTCACGCTCTGCAGACCCCACCGCGCGCTGGCGGCGCCGGTGCCGCGGCTCATCACGCCGCGCAGCAGGTGGGTGACGATGAAGGCGGATTCGGGGGAGACGACGCGGACCGGGGGCGGGAGCGGCCGGAGGGCTGCGGCGGTCGCCGCGTCGTCGATGGTCGTCGGGCGCACGCGGTAGCCGCCGTTCGCCAATGCCGCGAAGGCCGCCGTCATTTCCAGCACCGTGGTCTCGGACGTTCCCAGCGCGATCGAGGGTACCGCGGCGAGCGGGCTCTCGATGCCGAAGGCGCGCGCCAGACGCACGACGCGGGCGGGGCCGATCTCCTGGGCCACGCGCGCGGCGGGCACGTTGAGCGAGGCCTCGAGCGCGTGGCGCACGGTGACCACCCCGCGGAAGCGGTGATCGAGATTCTGCGGCGTCCACTCGCGCCCCGCCGACCACACCGCGAGCGGCTCGTCGTCCACTGGGGAGACGGGCGTCAGCCCTCCCGCGCCCCTTGTCCCCTCGAAGGCGGCCAGGTACACGAACGGCTTGAAGAGGGAGCCGGGCTGGCGCCGGGCGCGAAGGGCGCGGTTGAAGCCGCCGTCGCGATCGTCGCGGCCGCCCACCAGCACACGGATGCGCCCGCTTCGCGGATCCATGGCGACCACCGCGGCCTGAAGCGTTCCCTCGGGGAGCTTCCGTGCGCGTTCCGCCTGCGTGAGCTCCCGGCGCATCCCCACCTCGGCGACGCGCGTGAGCCCGCGGTCCAGGGTCGTGGCGATGCGCGTGGGGCTCGACCCGACCGGGGCGCCGTCCGGGAGCACCCGGCGGGCCGCCTCTTCACGCGCGAGCTCGACGAACCACGGAGCCCGGCTGCGCGGGGACCCGGTGAGGCGCACGGGGGCGGCGAGGGCGGTGCCGAGCGCCGGCTCGGACAGGACACCGTCAGCGGCCATGGCATGCAGCACCACGTCGCGCCGCGCCCGGAGGCGCCACGGGACCTCCGTGAACGCCCGGCTGGGCGCGCGGATGGCGGTGGCCAGCACCGCCGCCTCGTCGTAGGTCAAGGCGCTCAGGTCCTTTGCGAAGTGATAGTGCGCCCCAGCGGCCACGCCCAGCACGGGGGCGCTGCCCACCTGGCCCAGGTAGACGGTATTGAGGTACGCCTCGAGGATGTCGGCCTTGGTGTAGCGGCGCTCGAGCCAGAGCGCGATGGCCGCCTCCCGCGCCTTGCGCCACCAGGTGCGCTCGCGCGTGAGGAAGAGGCTGCGTGCGAGCTGCTGCGTGATGGTGCTGGCCCCGCGGAGAGACGGGGATTCGCCGTTCCGGCTCACCAGCGCGTGGGCGATCGCGAGCAGATCGACGCCCACGTGGCGCATGAAGCGCTGATCCTCGGCGGCGATCACGGCCGCCCTGACCAGCGTGGGAATGCGCGACAGCGGCATCCATTCCTGGATCGACGCCGCGCCGTCCCCCGCGCCGCCTCCGGCCCCCCGCGATTCGGCGGACACCGCGACCATCGCGAGCTCTTGGCCGTCCACGAGGAGCTGGACGCGTGCCGTGTGTGCCGGCCGTCCCGTCGGCAGGCGGTAGGCGAACCACGCCCACGTTGCCGCGGCAATGAGCGAGATTGCGAGTACGCCCACGACGACGCATGAGGTGATCACGAGGCGAGCGCGAGGCATCGTTGGAACCCTACGCAACTCTGATGCCGACGCGACCGGACACGTAACCGACGAACATTTCACAGTGTGCCTGGCGACGTATAAGGACGGCAGGACGAAACCGCTCGGAAGGGGTAAGTCTTTCCGGGTCGGAAGCTTCAGAACCAGGCACGATGAGGGGCCGGTACGCAGCGCGCGCCGCGCTGACGCTCACTTACGCGGGCGCCGGACCGGCGGCGCGCGCCTTGCAACACGGGCGGGCATGAAGAGGAAGGCCTTCACCGACCCGAGGGTACGCCGGGAGCGCCGCCCGCCACCACCGCCTCAGCCGCCCCCGCCGCCGGGTCCGCCAGAGCCGCCCGTGCCTCCGTCGCCCCCGCCGCCACCCGTCGTCGAGCTGTTCAGCCCCGCCGGAATCTGCGTCGCGTCCGGCTGGCGCTGAAGGCTCCCGCCCGGAGGGCAAGGCCGGCGCTCACCAGCGCCGCCAGACCGAGGGCGGTCATGGCGAGCCCGAGGGCGTGACGGCGGAGCTGGCCACGCCAGTCGAGGGCGGCGTGGCGCCGCCGATCAAGCTCGTCCACGAGCGTGTCGAGGCGCTCGCGCACCTCCGTGATCTCGCGTCCGAGCGCGTGCACCCGCTCCCCGCCCGTCCCGTCGGTCTCGACCGCTCGCGTGGTCCCGCGATGCTCGACGTGCGCTTCCACTACGCCATGCGTTCCTTCACCCATTGCCAGTCCTCCATCACGGTCTTGATGGTCAGCGCGAGCGGCCGACGCGCGACCCGACCCCATCCCAGGAAGCCCAGCCCTCCCGCCACGGCCAGTGCGAGCGCGGCCACGCCCAGGGCGGCGACCCACGCGGGTATCCACCACGCGAGGACGAAGACCCCCGCGACCACCAGCAGGATCGCGCCGATGAGGGCGGCGACGAGGGCCACCCCCAGCAGCGCGGCGCCCCCCAGCTCGGCCTTCACGTCCGCTTTGAGCTCCTCTCGCGCCAGCTCCACCTCCTTCTCGACCAGGAGTGAGCCAGTCTCCGCGATGCGCTTCACGAGCTGGGGCGTGGAGAGCAGACGGGGATTGCCGATCCATGCTTTGCGCGGCGGCGGGGGACGACGTACGGGGGCGTTCGGCACGGTAGCCTCCAGGATTTGACGCTCGCCCCGCAGCGCGCGCTCGAGCTGCAGGATCTCGCGATAGATGACTTGCCAGTCGTCGTAGGGAAGCGGCCGCCGCGCCATGTCCGCGGCGATCTCGTCGAGACGCCCGAGGAGGGCCCGCGACTCGACATGGGCGCGGGGGTCGACCCTCAGCGTGGCCCAGACCCGCTGGACCTGCCGCTCGAGCTCCTGCGCGCCCGGCGAGGTGGTCTGGAACATGTCGGGATGGCCGGTGACCGTCTCCACGGTGAGCGCGTGGGCCCGCGCGGTGTCCGTCTCGGTGCCGCGCAGGAGCAGGGCGTTCGGGTAGAGCGCCGCCTCCAGCGCGTCGTTCCGGAAGTAGGCGGTCTTCTCCAGCACGTAGCCCTCGAAGGCGCCCCGCCCGAGACGAAGCAGGATGTGCGACGGCAGCGCCATCCACCAGGGAGCGGGCGCGGGCGCGACGTCGAAGCCGTGGCGGCGCAGCGCTCCCAGGACGAGGCTGGCCGCGGCGCCATAGCTCTCGGGTGTCGTCACCAGTGGCACGTGCACGTCGCGCCGGCCGCGAATCGCGGAGACGACGCGCAGCACCGGCACGGTGATGAGCAGCACCGCGAAGGCGCAGGCGAGACCGAGGGTGATGGGGAATCCGCGCAGGAGGCTCCTGAGCGTCGATGGGGGCCGGCCGTCCTTGGAGGCGCCCTGCAGGCGCACCGCGATCCCGACGCCGATGGGCACCAGCAACACGAGCGCGAGCCAGGCCAACCGGACCACGCCGCTCGGCACGCTGCGGGAAAGGGGGATGAAGCCGAGGACAAGCACGGCGAGGCGCGGAAACGCGACGCCGAGGAGTAGTACCGGCCAGGCGGCCGCGGCCGCCATCACCACCGAGAGCACGGTTTTCCGGACGCCGCTCACGCGGCCGAACAGCGCCACCACCGCCCAGTCGAACAGGGCGGAGAAGATCTTGCCCACGGACCGAGCCAGGAACGCGAAGATCGCCTGGAGAATCGCCATGACCGGCCCCGCGCGCCGCTACTTCGAGCGGCCCCTTCGCGCGCGCGCCTTCTTGCGGTCGCTGCGCCCCGATGTGTTGATGGACTTCAGCGCGGGCAGGATCTCCTCCCCGTAGAACTCGAAGAAGCCCTTCTGGTCCCGGCCCACCTGATGCACGCAGATGTGGTCGTAGCCCGCGCGGGCATACTTGCGGATGGCCTCGAGGTGGCGCTCGGGATCCGGCCCGCAGGTGACGGACTCGGCCATCTGCTCCTCGGTCACCAACTCGGCGACCGCCTCGAAGTGCTCGGGCAACGGCAGCTCCCAGGAAAGGTTGCTCTCCATCGCGGAGGTCGGCCAGTGCTCCTTCGCGATCTTGCGGGCGGTGCTCTCATCCTTGGCCCAGCACACCGTCAGCTCGCCGTAGTGCGGCTTGCCCGCACCCCCTGCGCGGTCGAACGCGGACACGGTGGACGCCTCGGGATCGGTGCCGATCATGCCGTCGCCGAGGCGCCCCGCGAGATCGGCGCTCTTCGGCCCACCGACGGCGACGTAGAGCGGCGGCGGCGAGTCGGGCAGGGTGTAGAGCCGCGCGTTCTCCACCGTGAAGTAGCGGCCGTGATGGCTCTGGTTCCCTCCCTTCCAGAGGAGGCGAATCACCTCGATCGCCTCTTCCAGCCGCTCCTGGCGGATCTCCGTCTCGGGCCAGCCCTCGCCGACCACGTGCTCGTTGAGGTTTTCCCCGGTGCCCACTCCCAGGAAGAAGCGCCCGGGCATGAGCGCAGCGCTGGTCGCCGCGGCCTGGGCGATGATCGCGGGATGGATGCGCATGGTCGGGCAGGTGACCGCGGTACCCACGACCAGACGCTGGGTCGCCTGGGCGATCGCCCCGATGACGCTCCACACGAAGGGACTCTGGCCCTGGCGGTCGATCCAGGGATGGTAGTGATCCGAGATGAGAGCGAAGCGGAACCCCGCGTCCTGCGCCATCTGGGCGTAGCGAACGAGATCGACGGGGCCGTGCTCCTCGCTCGAGAGCTTGTAGCCGAGGCTGATCATGACGGAACCTCCGTGCCGGCCCGCGCGACCGCGTGGGGGGTGGCGGGCTTGATATCGTCGGCGGGCAGAAGGCGGAGGATCTCGGTGCGCGCTTCCGCCAGAGAGATGGCCACGTCGTCGGCGCCCGTCGTCGCGAGATCCGCCCGCATGTCCGAGGAATTGCCGGCGCCCCACCGCGCGGCGAGGATCGGCGTGTCCGGCTGCGACTGGCGCAGCCGCTTCACGAGGTGTCGCATCCGCCGCCGGCCGCCGTTCCCCACCGCGGCGACACAGACCAGCGCCGGCGGCGCCGCGTCCACCACCGCCATCGCCTCGCCGACGAGGCCGCCGGGGGGCGCGATGTGCAGCGCGCAGCCGTCGCGGGCGAGCAGCCGGCCGAGCATGAGGAGGGCGAGTCCGTCCGCCTCGTCCCGCGCCGCGCAGCCGGCGATCTGGGTGAGGACCGGGGTGGGCGCATCCGCGGCGGCCTCTTCTTCCGACTTCCCGAGCGGCGCCTCCTCGATCAACTCGCGGATCATCTCGAGCATGTGGGCGTACTCTTCGCGCGTGAGCTGGTCGCTCTCGCGATCGAGGCGCGCCCGCGCGACGGCGGGTGCGACGATGGCGTCGAACACCTCCTCGAGGGACACGCGATGCGCGGTTTCGGCGATCACCGCCGCCGCCTCGCGCGCGTCGCCCGCGAGCAGTCGCTGATAGAAGGTGAGGCAGGGCTCGATCGGGGGGTCGTCGCTCATCAGCACCTCGATGAACTCGAGCCCCGCGACAGCACGGGCACCGACGACCAGGCACACCGTGAGCGGGGTGGCGAGGGCGAGCCCGATTGGGCCCCACAGCCAGGTCCAGAACGCGGCGCCCACGAGCAGGGCGATGGCGGACACGCCCGCGCTCCGGCCGTAGAGCAAGGGCTCGATCACGAACGCCACCGTGAGCTCGGTGACGACGAAGAGGCCGAGGATCAGCAGCGGCCGGGTCCAGCCGTCGAACACCGCGAGGCTCAGGACGAGGGGGACGAGGGCGGCGAGCCAGGGACCCACGTAGGGAAGGAAGCGTAGGACGGCGGCGAGCGAGCCGAGCGCCAGCGCGAAGGGCAGGCCGATCACCGCGAGCCCGATTCCGATGCCCAGCCCGAACGATCCATTGATGATCGACTGCGTCAGCAGGTAGCGGCTGATGCGGGTGCCCGCCTCGTCGAGCAGGCGCGTGGTGGCCGCCATGCGCTCGTAGCCGAAGAGGCGGATGATGCGCCCGATCAGCTCGCGCTGCTGGATGAGCATGAAGATGACGAGGACGAGCACCATGAACGCCGTGGTCAGCGGGTGCACCACGTGGGGGAGCTGCCAGAGGGGGCTCGGCCGGGAGACGACGACGGGCACGGGCTTCTCGCCCTGGGGCCCCCCCTTGTCGATCTGCTTGAGAACGTCCTTGGCGGTGTTCTCGACCTGCTCGAAGGTGCCCCCGTGCCGCATCTTCTGCAGGTCGTTGATCTTGCGGGTGATGGTCTGGCGGTACTTCGGCAGATCCTCGGCGAAGCTCGTGACCTGGCTCAGGAGTACCCAGCCTAGCCCGGTCGCGAGGGCGAGAGCGAGCGTCACGACCAGGATCACCGCGGGAATGCGGGGCAGTCGGGTGCGCTGCACCTGCGAGACCAGGGGACTCAGCAGGAATGTCCCCAGCATGGCCAGCGCGATCGGGATGAGCACGATGCGCGCCCAGTAGAGACACGCCACCCCCAGCGTGATGCCCGCGAAGACGATGAAGCGATACAGCGCCTGCAGCGGCTCACCCGGCGGGCGCTCCGCCACGACGCGAGGACGGGTCAGCCGGGCCGCGCCGCCCACGCGCACCGCGCGCCCCTTCACCGGAGTTGTGGCCGCGCGAGACCCGCGGTCGCGGCGCACACGGGAACCGCGTCGCGCGCGGCGGCGTGCCCGCGCGGGCTTCGGCAGACGGCGGCCTCCACCTGCCGCGTGTGCACCGGACGCAGCACGTCGGCCCGCGGGGCGCTGCGACGGGGCACCCCCCGAAGACCGACGCCGTGAGGCGTCGGCTCCGGGGTCACCACCGCGGCGAGGAGCATGAAGAGCGCGATGCTCACGATCACTTCCGCCTGGACCCGCTGTGCCGCGGACGGCATGGCCGTGACTACTGGGTGTTGCGGCGCAGGGCCGCGATGCGATCATCGGTCGCCGGATGCGTGGCGAAGAAGCCGCCGCCGCCGGTCCCCTCGCTGTTGAGGAGCCACGTCAGCGTCTCCTCCATGACCTTGGGCGAATAGCCGGCGCGCTTGAGCAGCTCGGCGCCGTGCGCATCGGCCTGATACTCCTCGTTCCGCCCGTACGCGCGGGAGATCAACGTGCCCGCGACTGGTGCGATGGCGCCCGAGCCCGGGAAGATCTGGTCGAGGATCACCGTGCCGATGGCGAGGCCCGTTTCCAGGCGCTGCGCCTTCGCCACATGACCCAGGTCGTCGTGCGCTACCTCGTGGGCGAGCACGCCGGCCAGCTGCTGATCGTTGGCCTTGCTCAGGAGCCCCGTCGTCACGATGTATTGTCCTTCGCCGGCGCTGCCCGCGTTGATGTGATCGTCGGCCACGATCCCGACCTTGATCTCGCTGAGGGGTCGCTTGTGGTCAGCGGCCTGGATGAGCGGCACCATCACCCGCTTGAGCCGCTCGGCCTGGGCGGGATCGATCTTCGCGGTAGCCGCGGGCGCCTTCGCGGTCGGGGGGCTGCTCGTGCCGCCGCCGGAGGACGGCGACGGGCTGGAGACGGGCGCCGCGCAGGCGGCGCCGAGCGTGAGCGCGGCCACGAATGCCGCGAGAGTTCCCAGTGTCTTCATGGCGTTCACCCGGTGACCTTGACGGACAGGTTATTGATGACGGCGTTCACGCCGCGGACGCTGGCGGCGATCGTGCCGGCCCGCTGCTTCAACTCCTCGCTCTCCACCACACCATTCAGATACACGGTGCGGAGCGTCGTGTTGACGTCGACCTTGGTCAGGGTCGAGATCTTCTCGGCGGCGAGCTTGGACTTGACCTCGGCGGTGATGGTCGCGTCGTCGATCTTCTCGCCCGTCGTCCTCCCGACGGTGCCGGCACTCGACGAACAGGCGGAGATCATGAGCGCGGCGAGCAGGACCAGGGACAGGGCCCTCAGATGTCCAGTGGCGATGCGCATAGCTATCTCTCCTGAATCTCCCTCGATGATGGTGAGAACCATCTCGCTCAGGAGAGGGGGGCAAGCCGTATGCCAGTCGGGTGTCGGGCGGCACGCCGCCGAGAAACAGCCGGAATCACAGGAGCCGGACCGTGAAACGGCGGCCAACGAGCGGGGGTGCGCGCGCGGCGAGCCCCTGGGTCAAATCGTTCCACTTCCGGTAGTCCTGACCCTGAGCGGCCCATCCGCGCGGAGAAACGCGTGAGCCCAGCACGAAAGATGACACGCAACTTTCGGCCGCATCGCTCGGTGCTGGCACGAATCCTGCCGTACAGAGCGCCATGACCCGACTCCTGCGATCGGTCGCGGCGTCAGCATGCACGGTGCTGGTAATCCTCACGGCATGCGCGCACGTCCGGTCTCCGCTGCTGGTTCCCCAGCTGGCGATGAGCGATCCGGCGTTCGCCACGACGATGGAGGCGTACACCAACTCCTCGCTCACCGCGGGCAACCGGGTGGAGGTGCTGCTCAACGGCGATCAGATCTTCCCGGCGCAGGTGGCGGCAATCCACTCCGCCCGCAAGTCCATCACCTACGCGCAGTACTTCTATGAGGACGGCCGGCCCGCGGTGCAGATCGTCAAGGCGATCAGCGAGCGCTGCCGCGCGGGCATCCGCGCCCGCGTGCTCCTCGACGCCTTCGGCAGCCTGAAGATGCCGCCGGAGCTCGTCCAGGAGCTCGAGCAGTCCGGCTGCTACGTGGCCCGTTTCCGGCCGCTGACCCCGTGGACGGCCGACAACGCCAACAACCGCAACCACCGCCGCATCCTCGTGGTGGACGCGCGCACCGGCTTCACCGGCGGCTCCGGCGCCAGCTCGAAGTGGATGGGTGACGGACGGCAAAAGGGGCAGTGGCGCGAGACCGATATTCGCGTGGAGGGCCCCGCGGTGAACGATCTCCAGGGCGCTTTCGCCGAGAACTGGCTCGAGGCTACCGGGGAGATGCTGGGCGGCGACGCCTTCTTCGCGCCCCAGCCGGCGCGCGGGTCGGTGGTGGCGCAGGTGGTGCGCAGCTCGCCGGCCAACGGCAGCGTCGCGATGTACAACATGTACCTGCTCGCGATCTCGTCCGCGCGCCGGAACATCTTCCTCACCAATCCGTACTTCCTCCCCGACGACCGGATGGCGAAAAGCCTCATCGAGGCGTGCGGTCGCGGGGTGCGGGTGGTGCTGTTGCTGCCGGGCGCGATCGACAACAACATCGTGCGCCAGGCGAGCCGCGCGGGCTTCGGGAAGCTCCTCGAGGCGGGCGCGGAGATCTACGAGTATCAGCCGGGTCTGCTCCACGCCAAGACCATGGCGGTAGACGGCGTCTGGGCCACGGTGGGCAGCGCCAACGTCGACAACCGCTCGTTCGCCCTCAACGAGGAGCTGAACGTGGCGCTCTACGACAGCGGGATGGCGGGGCGCCTCGAGAAGATCTTCCTCGAGGACGTGGCGCACTCGCGTCGCGTCGACGAGAAGCGATGGCGCGCGCGCGGGCCGGTCACGCGGCTGCTCGAGTGGCTCTCCATCCCGCTCCGCGAGCAGCTCTGAGGGCGGCTACACCGTCTCGTCGCCCGAGTTGGGCGAGGGCCCGCCGTCGATGAGCAGGGTCGCGCCGTTGATGAACGCCGCGGCGGGGGAGGCGAGGAACACGCAGGGGTAGGCGATCTCCTCCACCTTGCCCCAGCGGCCCATGCCCACCCGGCTCGCCACGCCGTCGTAGACCTTTTGGGCGTCGGGGTTGGTCTTGTGGAGCACGTCCAGATAGCCTTCCGTCTCCACCGGCCCGGGGGCGATGCAGTTGACGCGGATGCCCTTGCGACCCCACGCCATGCCGAGGGAGCGGGTGAAGTTGATGACGGCCGCCTTGGAGGCGCCGTAGTGCGACATCATGGATGAGCCGTAGACGCCGGCGATGGACGAGATGTTGATGATGACGCCGCCGCCCTGGGCCAGCATCTGCCGGCCCGCCCACTTGCAGCCGAAGAAGACGCCGTTGAGGTTGATGCCGACCACGGTGTTCCAGCCGTTGGCGGAGATGTCCTCCACCTTGGCGCGGAAGGACGCGCCGGCATTGTTGACCATGATGTCGAGCTTCCCGAAGTCCTTGACCGTCTTCTCCACGAGCCCCTTCACCGCGTCTTCCTGACGCACGTCCACCGCCTGCGCGAAGGTACGGCGGCCGAGCTTCTTGATCTCGGCGGCGACCGGCTCGAGATTCTCGATCTTGCGACTGGCGATGACCACGTCCGCGCCCGCCCGCGCATACTCCACGGCGATGGACTTGCCGATGCCCACGCCGCCGCCGGTGACGATGGCGACCTTGCCCTCCAGAGAAAACGGCGACGTCATATAGGCCTCCCAGGATTGCCCCGACCGGTTAGACCACGGTCAACATGGCTTAGCCATGTTGATGACAAATAAATGAAACAACCGAGCGCGCAGCCGAGCGCGATTATACGCCTTGCACGAGGCGGGTGAAGGCGGCCGGAGCGGGGCTCTCGAAGCGCACCGGTTCACCGGTGCCGGGGTGGACGAAGCCCAGGACCGACGCGTGCAGGCAGACGCGGCGCAGCGGATCGCGCCGGCTACCGTGCCGCTCGTCGCCGACCACGGGATGCCCGATGGCCGCGAGCTGGACGCGGATCTGGTGACGGCGGCCGGTGCCGAGCGCGATGTCGATGAGCGTCGCGTCGCGCCCGCGCTCCCGCACACGATAGCGCGTGATGGCCTCGCGTCCGCCGCGGCGCACGCCGCGGGCGATGTGCACGCGGTAGGCGGCGTCCTCCTCCACGCGGTCCACCAGCGTCTGCGTGTCCTTGCGCACGACGCCCTCCACCACCGCGACATAGCCCCGATCCACCGTCCGCGCCACGAACTGCGCCTGGAGCGCCGTCTTCACCGCGGGCGTCTTGGCCACGACGAGGAGGCCGGAGGTCTCCCGGTCGAGGCGGTGCACGATGAACGGTCGCGCGGCGGGACGGCGGCCGCCCAGGAGATCCCAGAGGACGCGATAGGCGGTGCGGTCACGCTCCTTCTCGGTGGCGATGGTGAGCAGACCCGCTGGCTTGTCGACGACGAGGAGATGGCGGTCCTCGTGCAGGATCTCGAGGCCCAGCGGGAGGGCGTCGGGCCGCGCGGGCGCCGCGGCCGCGGGGCCGAGCGTCACGCGGTCGCGGGGAGCGACGACCACACGCGGGTCCGACACCACCCGGGCGTTCACGCGCACGCGGCCCGCCGTGAGCCACTGCTTCATCGAGCGGCCCGACGCGCCGGGAAACTCCGCGCGTAGCCGCTCGACGAGCGTGGTCATGTGAGGAGGGCTCTCATTCGCCGCGGAGCACCGCGAGAGGCTTCTGGCCGAGGAGCCGATAGCTCCCGAGATAGCCCACCGCGAGGGCGAGCAGGGTGGCGCCGACGACGCCGGCGGCGAGTGCGGCGGGCTGCCAGAGCCACGGCACTTCGAGCACCCAGCGCTGCACGCCCCACGCGAGCGCGGCGGCCAGCACGGTGCCGGCGAGCCCGGCGGCGGCGCCGAGCAGCGCATACTCCACCGCGAACGTGCGCGCGACGAGGCCGCGGGTGGCGCCGAGCGTCTTCCAGATCACCGCCTGGTAGAGACGCTCGTGGCGCGTGATCGAGAGCGCGCCGGCCAGCACGATGAGGCCGGCGAGAATGCTCACCGCCGCGACCAGGCGGACGGCGAGCGCGATCTGGTCGACCAGCCGCGCCGCGCGCTCGAGGACTTCGCGGACGGGGATGGCTGAGACGTTGGGGAACGCGGCCACGACCGCCGACTGCAGACGATCGGCCTCGGCGGGCGCCACCTGCGCGGTGGCGATGAAGGTGGTGGGCGCGCCGTCGAGCGCCCCCGGCGAGAAGATCACGAAGAAGTTGGCGCCGAACGTGCGCCAGTCGACCTTGCGGAGGCTGGTCACGCGCGCGGTGATCGGCACGCCCTGTATGTCCCAGGTGAGCCGGCCGCCCACCCGGACGCCGAGACTCTTGGCGATCTCGTCCTCGACCGAGATGAGCGGCTCCCGGGCGGCCTCCGCCGGCGTCCACCATTCTCCGCTTGTTATCACGTCCCGCTCCGGCCGCGCCGCCGCCCACGTGAGCACGTACTCGCGCGTGAGATACCACGTCTCGTCCCGCCGCCCGGCGTCGCGGCTCACCGGCTCGCCGTTCACCGCGGCGAGCCGCGCCCGCACCACCGGGATCAACGTGGGCGCCGCGCCGGTGCGGTCCGTCAGGAGCCGCGCGAAGGCCGGGGCCTGATCGGGCTGGATGTCGATGAAGAAGAAGGCGGGCGCGCGAGCAGCGCTCGGCCCCGACAGGGCCGCGCGAATCGCGCCCTCGAGCAGGGCCACCGCGACCACCAGCATCACCGCGAGCCCGAGCGTGACGAGCACGGCGGCGGCGTGGCCGCCGGGACGGTGTAGACCCGCGACGGCATGGCGCCAGGCGATCCAGCGCACGCGGGGCAGGCGCCGCGCGCCGGCGAGGGCGGCGCGCGCTGCGAGATAGAGGACGGCGAGCCCGCCCGCGAAGCCGCCGATGAAGAAGGCGCCCACCTTCCACGAGCCCGCCTGCCAGAGCGCGAGCGCGGACAGACCCGCCGCCACGGGCAGCGCGGCCACGACGCCCCGCCAGCCGGGGGGACGGGGCTCGACCTCGTGGCGCAGCAGCAGCGAGGGCGGCACTCGGCGGATCTCGGCGAGCGGCGGCAGCGCGCAGAGCAGCGTCACCCCGACGCCCATCGCGATCCCGTGTGCCACCGCCGCCGGCGCGATGGTCCAGTCGAGCGGAAAGGGCAGCAGGCGCGCGAGCGCGGGCGCGAGAAAGCGGGCCAGCGCCGCGCCGAGGAGGGCGCCGGCCACGCTGCCCGCGAATCCCAGCGCCGCGGTCTGCAGGAGGTATGCAAGGAAGATGCGCCGCCATGGCGCGCCCAGGCACTTGAGCGTGGCGATGGTGGCGAGGCGGCGGCGCAGCAGGGCGCGCACGCTCACGGCCACGCCGATCCCGCCGACCAGCAGCGCCACGAGGCCGGTGAGTCCGAGATAGGTCGTGAGCTGATCCCAGAACCGCCGGAGCCCGGGCTGGGCCTGGCGGTACCCGGCCACGCGCAGGCCGGGATCGCCGAGGCGAGCGGCCAGCGCATCGCGCAGGGTCTCGACGTCGGCGCCCGGCGCGATCCTGATCAAGGTCCGGTGGCGGATACGGCTGCCGAGCTGTACGAGGCCGGTGGCGGCGAGGTCGGACTCGGCGATCAGCACGCGCGGGCCCAGCGTGAAGAATCCCACCGCGCGATCGGGCTCGCCCGCGATCGTCCCCGCCACCCGGAAATTGGCCTCGCCGATGCGCAGGCTATCGCCCACGGCGAGGCCCAGGCGCGAGAGCACCGCCTCCTGGACGAGGGCTCGGCCCCCGCCGATCAGCTCCGGAAGGGGTGCGGGGGGGAGGGTCTCGAGCCGCCCATATAAAGGATAGGCGGGGCCGACCGCCTTGAGCTCGACGAGGAGGGTCCGGTCGCCCCGGCCCGCCGCGGGCTGGGCCATCGCGGCCAGCTCGCGGATGCGCGTGATGCCCGCGCCGCGCCCCGTGGTGTCCGCGATGGCGGCCTCGGACGCCGCGGACAGCGGCTGGCTCGAGCGCAACTCCACGTCGCCGCCCATCATGGTCTTGCCGGAGGCGGCGACGGTGCGCTCGACGCTGCGGCCGAGGCTGCCCACCGCGACCAGCGCAGCCACGCCCAGCGACACGCACGCGGCGAGGTAGGCGAAGTGGCGCCCCGCGCCGCGCAGCTCGCGCGCGCCATGTCGCAGCGCCCACATGTCAGCGGGCCCTCTCGTCGGAGACGATGCGGCCGTCGCGCAGCGTGACGAGACGGTCGGCATGACCGGCCAGGGCCGCGTCGTGGGTCACCAGGACGAGCGTGCTGCCCAGCGCGCGGTTCAACCCCACGATCAGCTCGATGATGCGCTCGCCGGTGGCGGAGTCGAGATTGCCCGTCGGCTCGTCGGCCAGCAGGAGGGCGGGCCGCCGCGCCACCGCGCGCGCCACCGCCACGCGCTGCTGCTCGCCGCCCGAGAGCTGCACGGGGTAGTGGTCGGCGCGCTCGCCGAGGCCCAGCTCACCGAGCAGCGCGCGCGCCCGCGGCAGCGCGTCGGGCTCGCCGGCCAGCTCGAGCGGCACCGCGACGTTCTCCTCCGCGGTGAGGGTCGGCACGAGATGAAAGGACTGGAAGATGTAGCCGATGGTGTCGAGGCGGAAGCGCGCGAGCGCGTCCTCGTCGAGGCGCGTGAGGTTCACGCCGCCCACCGTGATCGTGCCCGCGGTGGGGCGGTCGAGGCCGGCGATGAGTCCGAGCAGCGTGGACTTGCCGCTGCCGGACGGGCCCGCCACCGCGAGGAACTGGCGCGCGGGCACCTCGAGGGATACGTCGGAGAGCACCGACACCGACCGGCCGCCGCTCGCGAAACGCATGCCGAGCCCGGCGATCGAGACCATGATTGGGGCCCATACTACACTAGCGACATGAGGTGTCCGCTCCCGCAGGCCGCGCGCGCGTGACCCGGCTCGTGCGTCGCACCTTCCTTGCCGCGCTCGCCGCGCTCTGGCTCGCCGCTCCCGCCACCGCGCAGGGCGAGCGCGTCATCGTCGCCTTCGGCGACAGCCTCACCGCTGGCTACGGCGTGGCGCCCGAGGAGTCCTACCCCGCGCTGCTCGGGGCGCGGTTGCGGGCGGAAGGCCTCCCGTACCGTGTCGTCAATGCCGGTGTGTCCGGCGACACCACTGCGGGTGGGCTTCGCCGCGTCGACTGGGCGCTCAAGCTCAAGCCCGAGATCGCGCTGGTCGAGCTGGGGGCCAACGACGCCCTGCGCGGCCAGGACCTCGAGACGACGCGCGCCAACCTCGACGCCATCGTGGCCCGCTTCGAGGCGGGCGGCGCGCGCGTGCTCCTCCTGGGGATGCGGCTGCCGCCCAACTACGGCGGCCGTTACGCGGCCGCGTTCGAAAAGGTGTACACGGACGTCGCGCGTGATCGCAAGGTCCCGCTGATGCCGTTCTTCCTCGACGGGGTGGGGGCGGTGGGGCGGCTCAATCAGGCCGACGGAATCCATCCCACCGCGGAAGGCTATCGGCTCATCGTCGCGCGTCTGTGGCCGCATCTCACGCCTCTTCTACGTTGAAAAATCAGGGGCATTCGGCCTAACATGAGTGCCGGCAGTGCACCCGGCTTCCGTCCCGAACCGTGACCCTGAGCCAGGGGGAACCATGACCACCAAGTCCGACGAGTTCTCGCTGGATGCCAAGTTCACCCACGAGGAGGGGCTCGTCTTCCTCTCCGGCATCCAGGCGCTCGTGCGTCTCCCCCTCGACCAGCACCGCGCGGACCGCCGGCGCGGCCTGCGCACCGCTACGTTCATCTCCGGCTATCGCGGCTCGCCGCTGGGCGGCTTCGATCAGACGCTCGAGCGCTACGGCAAGCTCCTCGCCGAGCATCACGTGGTGTTCTCCTCCGGGCTCAACGAAGATCTCGGCGCCACCGCCGTCTTCGGCAGCCAGATGGTGAACTCGTTCCCGCGCCCGAAGTATGACGGCGTGCTCGGCATGTGGTACGGCAAGGCGCCCGGCGTCGACCGGACGGGCGACGTGTTCAAGCATGCGAACTACGCGGGGGTAGGCAAGAACGGCGGCGTGCTCGCCCTCGCCGGCGACGATCCCATCTCGAAGTCGTCGACGCTCCCCAGTCACTCGGAGTGGGCGCTCTACGACGCCTTCATGCCCACCCTCTTCCCGGGCAACGTGCAGGAGATCCTCGACCTCGGACTCCACGGCTTCATGCTCTCCCGTATCTCGGGCCTCTGGGCCGCGCTCAAGATCGTCACCAACGTGGCCGACGAGACGGGGACGGTCGAGGTCGGCGCCTCGCGGATCGATCCCGTCATTCCCACCGTCGAGCTGGACGGCAAGCCCTTCCATCACCAGATCAACCTCAACATCATCCCGCCCTACGGCCTCGACATGGAGCGCACGATCCACCTCGCGCGCGTCGAGCTGGCCCGACGCTACGCGTGGGAGAACAAGCTCAACCGGATCACCGTGCCGACGCCGGACGCGTGGCTCGGCATCCTCACCACCGGCAAGACGTACTACGACGTGCGCCAGGCCTTCGCCGAGCTGGGCCTCGACGACGCGGGGCTGCGCCGCTACGGGATTCGCATCCTCCAGATGGGCCTCATGTTCCCCATGGAGCCGCGCATCATCCGCGAGTTCGCCCGGGGCCTCGAGGAAGTGCTGGTCGTCGAGGAGAAGCGCCCGTTCCTCGAGATGTTCGCCAAGGATCTCCTCTACGGTCTGCCCGACCGGCCGCGCGTGGTAGGGAAGCAGGACGAGGAGGAGCGCGCCCTCATCCCGTCCACGGGCGAGCTCGACTCCGACACCATCGCCCGCGCGATCGCCAAGCGGCTGGCGCGCAAGACCCGCATCGAGTCGGCGGAGGCGCGCATCCAGCACCTCGACGAGCTCAAGCGCCGGCCGCGCACGCTCACGCTGGCCCGCACCGCGTACTTCTGCTCGGGCTGCCCCCATAACCGCTCCACGGTCGTGCCGGACGGCGCGGTGGCCGCGGCCGGCATCGGCTGCCACGGGATGGCGATGGGTATGGACCGCGGCATCATCGGCGTCACCCACATGGGCGGCGAGGGCGCGCAGTGGGTGGGCATCGCGCCGTTCACCGAGACGAAGCACATGTTCCAGAACATCGGGGACGGCACGCTGTTCCATTCGGGCAAGCTCGCCATCGACTACGCGGTGGCCTCGGGCGTCAACATCACCTACAAGATTCTCTACAACGCCGCGGTGGCGATGACGGGCGGGCAGGCCGCGGCGGGCGCCATCGGCATCCCCTCGCTGACGCGGCAGCTCCAGTCGGAAGGCGTGAAGCGGATCATCATCACGACCGACTACCCCGACAAGTATCGGCGCGTGGCCGTCGCCGCCGAGGTGTGGCACCGCGACCGGCTCATCGAGGCCCAGTCCATCCTCGCCGCCACCCCCGGCGTCACCGTGCTCATCCACGACCAGCAGTGCGCGGCGGAGAAGCGGCGCCTGCGCAAGCGCGGGCGGCAGAAGGACCCGGACCAGCGGGTGTTGATCAACGAAAGAGTCTGCGAGGGCTGCGGCGACTGCGGCAAGAAGTCCAACTGTCTGTCCGTGCAGCCGGTGGAGACCGAGTTCGGCCGGAAGACCCAGATCCACCAGTCCTCCTGCAACAAGGACTACTCGTGCCTGCTCGGCGACTGCCCCTCGTTCCTGACCATTGAGCACGTGGGCGAGCCCCTTAAAAAGGAGAAGCGGCTGCCCCCGCTGGAGGACGTGCTGCCGGAGCCCGTGCTGAAGGTGCCCGCCGACGGCTTCGCCGTGCACATGATGGGCATCGGCGGCACCGGGGTGGTGACGGTGAGCCAGATTCTTGGCACCGCCGCCCTTCTCGACGGCAAGCACGTGCGCGGCCTCGACCAGACGGGCCTCAGCCAGAAGGGCGGCCCCGTCGTCTCCGACCTCAAGATCTCGTCGCGGCCGCTCGTCGCCGCCAACAAGATCTCGGCGGGCGGGTCGGACCTCTACCTCGGCTTCGACCTGCTCGTGGCCACCGATCCCATGAACCTCGACAAGGCGGAGTCGGGCCGGACCATCGCGGTGGTCTCCACGAGCAAGATTCCCACCGGGCAGATGGTGGTGGACACCACCGTGCAGTTCCCCGAGCTCGGCAGCGCCCTCCTCAACGTCGACCGCGTCACCCGGAAGGACGAGAACGTCTACCTCGACGCCCAGGCCATGGCGGAAGGCCTCTTCAACGACCACATGGCGACGAACCCGCTCCTGATCGGCGCCGCGTATCAGGCGGGCGCGCTGCCCATCTCCGCGGCCAGCATCGAGCGCGCCATCCGCCTCAACGGCGTGTCGGTGGACATGAACCTCCTCGCCTTCCGCTGGGGCCGCATGGCGGTGGTGGACGGCAAGCGTGTCGAGTCGGCGGTGCGCGTCGCCACCGGCCGCGAGGCGAAGGCGGTGATGCTCTCCGCCGAGGCGCGCGCGCTGGTCGACGCGGTCAAGGCGGCGGCGCCCGGCTCGACGCTGCGGCGACTGCTCGAGGTGCGCGTGCCGGAGCTCATCGCCTATCAGGACACGGCGTACGCGCGCCGCTACGTGGAGTTCGTGGACAAGGTCTCGCAGGCCGAGGCTCAGGCCGTGCCGGGGCGCACCGGGCTCACCGAAACGGTGGCGCGGCATCTCCACAAGCTGATGGCGTACAAGGACGAGTACGAGGTGGCGCGCCTGCACCTGGACGCGGCGCTCGAGGCGGAGCTCCACGCGCGCTTCGGCCCCCGCATCAAGGTCTTCTGGCACCTGCACCCGCCGCTGCTCCGGGCCCTCGGCCTCGAGAAGAAGCTCAAGCTCGGCACGTGGTTCCGCCCGGCGTTCCAGATGCTCTACGCGCTCCGGCGCCTGCGAGGCACCGCGCTCGATCCCTTCGGTCACGCCGAGGTGCGCCGGGTGGAGCGGGCGCTACCCGTCGAGTACATGCAGCAGATCGACGCGGCGCTGCGGCGGCTGGGCCCCCCCACGCATGACGCGGCGGTGGCCCTGGCCGAGCTGCCCGACCAGATCCGCGGCTACGAGCAGGTGAAGCTGGACACCGTGAAGCGGTATCGCGAGGCGGCGACGGCGCTGCTCGCGAAGGCCACTCAACCCGCATGACCCCGGAGGGCACTCAACGGTGAGACGGGCGCTGGTAGTGGGTGCGGCACTGATGCTGGCGGGATGCGCGACCATGGAGGACAAGGCGCCTCTCTCCGGCGAGGCGACGCTCAAGGACAAGGACGGCAAGCAGGTCGGCGTGGCGACCTTGATCCAGCAGCCGGATGGGGTGCGCATCGTCGTCACGGGTTACCGCCTGCCGCCGGGCGTGCACGGGCTGCACATTCACGCCGTCGGGCAGTGTCAGCCGCCGGAGTTCACCACGGCGGGCGCCCACTTCAACCCGACGGGCAAGAAGCACGGCACGCAGAACCCGGAGGGCGCGCACGCAGGCGACCTGCCGAACCTCAACGTGCAGGCCAGCGGCGAGGGCGGCATCGACACCGTCACCAAGGCGGTGACCCTCGGGCCCGGCCCCACCTCGCTGTTCGGAGACAACGGCACCTCCATCGTCATCCACGCGGCCGCCGACGACATGAAGACCGACCCCACCGGCAACAGCGGTGGGCGCATCGCCTGCGGCGTCATCGTCAAATAGCCTCGTGTGGAGCGCCGGTGGCTTCGTCCGGACCGCGGGTCGGGACGGAGCCGCCGGAAAGCCTTCGCTCGTTCGATCTCTTCGAGATGCGAGGCCAACTGGCCCGCGGCTCCTCGCCTTGACAGCCTTTGCCGCTGGTGCCTATAGTCGCGCCGGGTCACCGCCGCCATGGCCTTGTCACCCGAAGGTCGCACACAGTAAGCGCACGTTCGATGGCTACGCGTGTGCTCATCACGGGCGCCGGCGGCGGCGGGGCCGGCAACCTGATCCGCGATCTCCGCGTGGTGGAGCCGGCGCTCGTGGTCGTGGGCGTGTACGACGATCGCTTCACGCTGGCGAAATCGTCCGCCGACCGTAACTGGCTCGTCCATCCCCCCGGGCATCCCGATTACCTGGCGAGTGTTCGCCGCGTCATTGCCCGCGAGCGCGTGGACGTGGCGATGCCCACCTCGGATCCCGCGGTGCTCGCGATGGCGCGCGGCCGCGAGCGCCTGCCGTGCCGCCTCTTCCTGCCCGACGCCGGCGTCGTCGCCCTCTGCCAGGACAAGTACGCGCTGAATTGCCGCCTCGCCGCCGCGGGCGTGCCGGTCGCGGAGACGGTGCCGCTGCGCGCGCTGGGCGACGTGGAGGACGCCTTCGCACGCCTCGCCCGTCACGACACCGTGTGGTGCCGCGTGCGCGCCGGCTCGGGCTCGGTGGGCGCGATTCCGGTGCGGCGCGCCGAGCAGGCGCGGGCGTGGATCGAGTACTGGGAGGAGATGCGCGAGGTGCCCGCCTCGTCGTTCACGCTGGCCGAGTACCTGCCGGGACGCGACTACTCCGCTCACACCCTGTGGCAGGACGGGCGGCCGCTCCTCACCAAGACCTGCGAGCGGCTGTCCTACTTCGTGGCCGGTGGCTCGCCCAGCGGGACGTCCTCGGTGTCTGCGCTGTCGAAGACCGGCCAGCACCCGGACGTCGCCGCCGTGTGCGTGGCCGCCGTGCGCGCGGTGGACCCACGGGCCACCGGGATCTTCAATCTCGACCTCAAGGCGAACGCCGCCGGTGTGCCGTGCGTCACCGAGATCAACGCGGGCCGGTTCTCGTCGGGGCCGACCATCTTCGACCTCACCGGCAAGCACTCGATGAGCGGACTCTATCTGCGCCTGGCGCTGGGGGAGCCGGTCGACCTCCACGACGAGTACGATGCGGCCGACGACTACTACGCGCTCCGGGACTTCGACACCGCGCCCGGCGTGTTCCACGCGGACGAGCTGTTCGAGCGCCTCCTGGACGCGCGCGGGGACGATCAATGAGACGCGCGCTCCCGTTGATCGGGCTCGCGGGTGCGCTCGGCGCGCTGCTCGTGACGGCGCCGTGGTCCGCGCGCGGGCAGACGGTGCCCGCGCCGGCGGCGGGTTGCCACATCCTGGACGGGACGTTCGCCGCGATGCCGGCGCCCTCCGGCACGGTGGTGGTTCCCGTGATCATCCACTACATGGCGCTGGACCTGAGCAGCGTGCCGCCGGGGACCAGCTTCGACGCCGAGGCCAATCATGTGGCGGAGGTGCTCAAGCCCGGCAAGAAGAAGGAGCTCGAAGACCTGTTCGCGCCCCCCGAGCCCGGTGTCCACCCCGACGAGCAGAACGTGAATCATGTCTGGGATCGCTTCGGGGTCCGTCTGGCGGTCATCCGGACGGAGCGATGCGAGTTCACATGGGCCGACGTCGGGAAAGTCCCGGTGCCGGCGCCGAAGCCCGCCGACCTCGCGCTGCTGCGCGCGGTGGCGCACCGCTTCAACACGCCCGGCTTTCATGGCCTCAATCTGTTTCAATGGCCGAAGATCGGCTCGTCGATCTCCGGGTATGGCTCGACGCCGAGGGCGGACGGTCCATTCCCCGGCGCCGGGGCCGTCTGGTTTCACGTCTCTACGCTGTCCGACATCGAGCCCGGCAAGCCGCCGAATCCCCGTAGCGTGGTGCGAACGATGGCGCACGAGGTGGGCCACTTCTTCACGTTGACGCATCGCTGCACGAATCGCCTCGATGAGCCAGAGGTGCCCAGCTGCCCGGAACGCGGCACGAGCGGCATGCTGATGAGCTCATTCTCTGACGGCATCGGCCTCAACGACTGTGAGGAGCGGAAGGCCCGTCAAGGCGTCACGAAGGTCCTGCAGGGTACCCCCATCTCGACACAGGAGGAGATCGCATGCCCGGTTCCGGAAAGATAGAGAAGGGCGACAAGTGGCACATCGAGATCGAGCTGAAGGGGCCCGTCTCGAAGGACAAGGCGGACGATTTCACGTCGGAGCTCAACAAGCTCCTGAAGAAGTACCGGGCCAAGATGACCAAGGGGGAGACGGTCTCCGAGGACGAATGACGGGCGTGACGCCAATGAGTGGACGGGACGGCGAGGGCGCGGCGGCGCCCGGGGAGCGGCTCCGCCTCCCCGCTCCGGACGACCGTGTCGCCGCCGAAGCGCTGGCGCTGGAGATTCGACGACTCGCCCGCCAGCACGGCATCGAGGTCAAGAGCGTGCGCGTCGAGGCGGGAGAGCTCGACGCGGATCCCGCGGAGCCCGCCGCGGGCTAGCCCGCCCCGCCGCCGGGCAGCCGCGTGAGCAGCGCGCGACACTGCGCGGCGAGCGGTCGCATTCCGAGCTGCTCGGCGAGGGCGACTGCCGCCTCGGCCTGCTCGCGGGCGCCGCGCGCGTCGGGCGGGCTCGCGGCCAGCGCGACCTCCGCGCCCAGGCGGAGACTCCATGCCTCGTTGCCCCGCTCGCGGTGCTCGCGCGCCAGCGCGCGGGCGTCGTCGGCGACCCGCCGCGCATCCGCGACCCGCCCCGCCCGGAGATAGCCCTCGCCGAGGCACGCGAGCAGGAGCGCGTGCGCCCCGATCAGCTTCATGGCCGCCGAGCGCTCCACCGCCTGCTCGAGATTCGCCAGGCCCTCCTCGCTCCGTCCGCTGAGGACCTGGGCGTAGCCCAGCGCCGAGGCGATACGGGGAAACCACAGCGGGCTGTTGCCGGCGCGAATGGCCTCGAGCCCGCGCTCGAGGAGGGGAATCGCCCGGTCCATGTCGCCCTGGCGCATGAGCACGTAGCCGAGCCCCGCCGTTGCGGTGGCGAGGCTCAGGGGCTGCTCGACGCGCTCGGCGATGGCCATGGCCTCCTCGCCGCGGGCGATCCCTTCCTCGAACTCGCCGAGCTCCGCCAGGCACCAGACGAGGATGGTGCGCGAATGGATGGCCAGGACCTGCGGCCGCCCGAAGCGCTCGGTTGTGTAGGGGCCCACCAGCCGCTCCACATTCTGGCGGAACAGCACGATGGCGCCCGGGTAGTCAGCGAGCCCGTAGCGCACCTGCCCGAGCCAGGTATTGGTGCCGATCTGAAGCGCGAAGTCGTCGATGCCCCGGGCGAGGGCATGCGCGCGCTCGCCCGCTTCCAGCGCGCGCTCCTGATCGCCGGTCAGCCGGTAGAAGTCGATCTTGTAGGCGTTGACCCAGGCGAGGCGGCGCTCGTCACCGAGCGCGGTGGCGATGGTCTCGGCCTCCTCGAGGCGCCGGAGCTGCTCATCCAGCTCGCCGAGGGGCTGATGCGCGTTGCGCAGGACGAAGCGCAGATCGACGGCGAGGGCCTGGCGCTCCGCGGTACGGGGCAGGTGCTCGAGGGCCTCGAGGGCCTGGTCCAGGAACATCACCGCCTCGCGATTGGCGGAGCGCGCGAAGGCCTTGTCCCCGGCCTGGTGGAGATAGAGGGCGGCCTTGTCCCAGACCTGGCCCTGATAGGCGTGATACGCGAGTCGGTCCATGTGCTCGCCGAGCCGCCCGGCGTACAGGGTCTCCATGGCGGTGAGCACGCGCGCATGGAGCGCGCGCCGTCGGTCGGGCAGGACGCTCGCATAGGCGACTTCCTGGGTGAGAGCGTGCTTGAACGTGAACTCGCGCTCGGGAAACTGGCTGGCCTCGTACAGGAACTCGGAGGCCTGCAGATGAGCCAGGGCGCGAGCCACCGTCTCCTCTGGCACGTCGGCCACCGCAGCGAGCAGGGGGGCAGCGACGTGCCGGCCGATCACCGCGGCGGGCTGGAGCAGCGCCTTCTCGTCGCTCGGCAGCCGGTCGATGCGCGCGGCCAGCACCTCCTCCACGCTGGCGGGCACCTGGATGCTCGGCGCCGGCTGCACGAGGCGGTACGTCCCCCGCTCTCCCGCGAGCGCCCCGGTCTCCACGAGCGTCCGCACGCTTTCCTCGAGGAAGAACGGATTGCCGTCGGTGCGCTCGATGAGCAGGGGCTTGAGGGGCCCGAGGTCGGGCCGCCGGCCGAGCAGGCCGTCGAGCAGCTCCTCGGCGTTCTCGGGCGACAAGGGATCCACTCGGAGCTGGGTGTAGAAGCCCCGGCTGCCCCAGGCGTGCCCATACTCGGGCCGGAACGTGATGAGGATCAGGATGCGCGCGGTGGCGACACCCTCGGCGAGCGCCTCGAGCATCGCCTGGGTTTCGCCGTCGATCCAGTGGGCGTCTTCGAGCACGATGCGCAGCGGCTGCACGCGGCTCTCCCGCACGAGCAGGAGCTTGAACGCCTCCAGGGTCCGGTGGCGGCGCTCGGCCGCATTCATCGCCTCCCATGGCCGGTCGCTCACCCGGACATCGAGCAGCGTGAGGAGCGGGGCGCCGAGGGGGATCAGCGCCTCGTCGAGGGCGGCGAGCTTGGCCATCACCTTGTCCTCGATGAGGCGCGCGTCGTCGCCGGCCTCCACGCGGAAATAGTCGCGGAGCAGCTCGATCGCGGTGAGGTACGGCGCGGTGGCGCCCATCGAGACGCCGGCCGCCTCCAGGGCCAGACAGTCCTGCTTGGCCTCGGCGTGTGTGAACTCCCAGACGAGACGTGACTTGCCGACGCCGGGCTCGCCGACCAGCCCGACGACCTGACCGCGCCCTCGCGCGGCGAGGCTCCAGCGATCCTTCAGGAGCTCGAGCTCGTGCCGGCGTCCCACGAACTTGCCGAGGCGGCCCCAGAGCCCGAGCCCGGTCGCGTCCCGCCCGACCAGCCGATACGCCTGGCCCGTGACCCCGGCCCCGGCTCCCGCCGTCGCGAGCTCGAAGCGCCGCTCCAGGAAGGGCGCGGTGGCCGGGCTGACGATGATGGCGCCGGGCTCGGCGGCAGCGATCAAGGCCTCGAGCAGCGCCGAGGTCCGGAGCTTGGCCGTCTGATCGAGCTGCGGTGTACCTGCCACCTGGCCGACGAGGTACAGGGAAGCATCTAGCGCCATCCGAACGGTGGCCTGTTGGGAGTCGCGCTCGCGGGCGCGCTCGCCGGCCTTCTGGATCGCGAGGGCAGCATTGGCCGCGCGTCGTGGCGCGTCCTCGACGGAATCGAGCCCGAACGAGGCGTCGACGCCGTTCCGCCCCAGGTCCTCCACGCGGCCGCCGAAGCTCACGACCTTCTCGACGAGGGCCTCGATCGCCCGGCTGGCCTCCGACAGCTCGTCGGTGTCGGCCGGCACCTCGATCCGGGCGCGGAGAATCGTGACGCGCCGGCGCTCCCAGCGCAGCGCGGGGGGCGCGGCGACCGGGGCGTGGACGGTGGGCTCGGCGGGCACGGCGGTCGCCGGGGCCCCGCGGCCGACCGTACGGCGCGCCGCGGCGCGCGCCGGGGCCCGGCTCTCGTGGCGGCGCAGGCCGAAGCGCGCGATGCGCGCCCGCAGCGTGTTACGCGAGATCCCGAGCTGCGCGGCCGCACGCGAAATGTTCCAGCCGGTCTCCTCGAGCACCGCCTGGACGTGCTCGCCCATCGCCTCGTCGAGCGAAGCCGCCCGCGGGCCGGCCGTCCCCCCTGCGGGGGCGGTGGGCGTGCCCCCGGCCGACTCGCGAAGCCCGAGCATCGCGCCCGTCACCACCGTCGACTCGCCGAGCAGGGCCACGCGCTCCATCACGTTGGAGAGCTCACGGATGTTGCCGGGCCACGAGTGGGCCAGGAGGCGCGCCCGCGCATCCGCGGCCAGCGTGCGCGGCGGGAGGCCGTAGTCCCCGCAGGCGCGCGCGAGGAACGCGTCGGCGAGACGCAGCACATCGCGTCCCCGCTCCCGCAATGACGGGAGCGTCACCGTGATCACGGCGAGGCGGTGATAGAGATCTTCCCGGAAGCGCCGCGCGCGGATCGCCGCCTGGAGGTCGGCGTTCGTGGCGCTGATCACCCACACGTCGGCCGCCTCGCTCCGGGTGCTGCCGAGGCGGCGCACCGCTCCCTCCTCGAGCGCCTTCAAGAGCTTGGCCTGCAGGGCCTCGGGGAGGAGCCCGATCTCGTCGAGGAACAGGGTCCCGTGATGCGCGGTCTGAAAGAGACCGGGCTTGGCCTGCCGGGCGTCCGTGAATGCTCCACGCTCGAATCCAAACAGCTCGGCCTCGAGCAAGGGCTCCGGGATGGCCGCGCAGTTGACGTCCACGAACGGGCCGCGGGCGCGCGGGCTCGACTGATGAAGGATGTGAGCGACCAGCCCCTTGCCCGAACCGGTGGGGCCCCCGATCAGGACCGCCGGGAGCCGGCGGCCTCCCTGCGGCCGTGCGAGCAGGCGCCGGATCTGGGTCCGCACGGCCTCCATCGCCGGGCTCTCCCCGAGCAGCTGGTCCAGGGGATCCATGGTGCCCCCAGGCTAACCGGGTCAGGAGTTGACCGCTCAGGTATTTACCAGTTGACTGGTCACCCACGCTGCACATGACACGTAACTATTTGACTTAATGGATAATTCTCCTGGCATCAACCTTGCCACTACAGGACGTCATGGACGCGGGCCTAAACACCAGCCGCAAGGAGGATGTCATGCGTCGTGGTCGCCTTCGATACGTGCTGATCGCCGCGCTGTGGCTCATCGTGGCCTGGGCGTTCGCCGCCGAGGTCATGCTCGCGCACCGCTCGGAGCCGGTCGACGCGCTGACGTGGGAGGAGGCCCGTGATGCCGGCCGCTGAGCCTTCCACGGGCCCCCGCTACGGCATGGGGTCGCTGCGCTTCCTGCACGCCGACCCGCGTCGCGCCATCGCCGACGAGCACATCGTCTGCCTGATGTGCGGGCGTGCGCTGCGCCAGCTCACCAACACCCATCTGCGCCTGCACCGCATCACCACCACCGACTACAAGGCGCGCTTCGGCTATAACCGCGGGCGGCCGCTGATGGCGCGGACCCTCCTTCGTGTCTATGCGGAGCGTGCGGTGCGCACGGGTCTCGCCGACCGCATCCGGCTCCGGCCCATCGTGAGCCGGCCCGAGCTGCGCCGGCGCGGAGGTGCGCGTCCGATCGCGCTCGAGGAACGGCTCACGCGGCGGGAGGCGCAGCGGCGCCCGCAGGGGATCACGCCATGACCAGCCACGACCTGGCCGACCTTCGGATGACGTGCGCGCGCTGCGAGGCGGTGAGCGGCCCTGGCTCGCGCTTCTGCGAGTCGTGCGGCGCGCCGCTGATGGCGGCGTGCCCGCGCTGCGGCGTGGCGGTGGCGGCGGGGGCGAGGTTCTGCCGCGGGTGCGGCGGGTCGCTCGGCCCGGCGCACCCGCACCCCGGTGAGGGGAACGCCCCCCTCGACTACACGCCGGCCCATCTGGTCTCCACGATCCTCGGGGCGGCCGGCGCGCGGGAGGGCGAGCGCAAGCAGGTCACCGTGCTGTTCTGCCGGCTCGCCGGCGCGGCGGGGCTCGCCGCCTCGCTGGGCGCCGAGCGCATGCACGCGCTGCTCGAGCGCTTCTTCGCGCTCGGCCTCGCCGAGATCCAGCGCTACGAGGGTACGATCAACCAGTATCTCGACGACGGATTCATGGCGCTGTTCGGCGCGCCCATCGCGCGCGAGGACCACGCGCGCCGCGCCGTCCTGTCCGCCCTGGGCCTGCAGCGGGCCGCGCGGGAGCTGGGCCATGGCGACGCCGCCGGCGGGCTCGCGACGGCCGCGCGCATCGGGATCAACACCGGCGGGGTCGTGGTGGGAGCCATCGGCGACGAGCAGCGCACGGACTACACCGCCGTCGGCGACACCACCAACGTGGCCTGGCGGCTCGCGCAGGAAGCGGGCGCCGGCGACATCCTCGTCGGGGAGAGCACCGCCCTGCTCGCCCAGGGCTACGTGCGAATGGAGACCCTGTCCACGCTGGCCCTCAAGGGCAAGACGACGCCGGTCGCGGTGCGCCGCGTGCTCGGACCAGGGCCCCGGCGCTCGCGCCTCGACGCAACCGCGGGCCGCGCGCTCACCGAGTTCGTGGGGCGCGAGGAGGAGATGGCGCACCTGGAGGCGATGCTGGCGCGCGCGGAGGCCGGTCGCGGCCAGGTGCTGGGCGTGGTGGGCGAGCCGGGCGTCGGCAAATCGCGGCTGCTCGCCGAGCTCCGCCGCCGTCTCGCTGGGCGTCCGGTCACCTGGCTCGAGGGCCACTGCGTGCCGTATGGCCATGGCATGCCCTATCTGCCCGTCCTCGAAATCCTCCGGCAGCACTGCGGGCTCGCCGAGGACGACCGGTCGGAGATCGCCGCCGTCAAGCTCCGGGCCTGTCTCAGGGAGGCGGGGCTCGATCCCGCCGCCGACGCGACCCCGCTGCTCGACCTGTTCAGGCTCGCCGACGGGTCGGCCTCCGGCCGCCCGCAGGTCGGGGGGGCGATGCAGGCGCGAACCTTCGAGGTCCTCCGCCGTCTGATCCTCGGAGGCAGCCCGGGCCGGCCGCTGGTGATCGTGATCGAGGATCTGCACTGGATCGACGCGATCTCCGAGGAGTACGCCGCCTCGCTCGTGGAGCGGGTGGGGGCCGCGGCCGTGCTCCTCGTCTTCACCTATCGCCCCGGCTACCGGCCGCGCTGGATCGACCGGTCCTCCGGCACCCAGCTCGCCCTCACGCCGCTCGGCCCGGCGGAGAGCCGCGCCATCGTGCGCGCCTCCGCGCTGCCCGCCGAGACGGCCGACCGCATCCTCGAGCGGGCCGAAGGCAACCCGCTGTTCCTCGAGGAGCTGGCGCGCGCCGCCGCGAGCGCGGGTGGCCGTGGCTCGGAGGTGTCGGTCCCCGACACCGTGCACGACGTCCTCAGCGCACGGGTGGATCATCTGCCGGAGACGGCGCGCCGCGTGCTCCAGTGCGCGGCGGTGCTGGGGCGGGAGTTCTCCGCCCGGCTGCTTCGCGCGGTGTGGGACGGGCCCGAGAGCCAGCTCGACGAGGACCTGCGCGAGCTCGGACGCCTCGAGTTCCTCGAGGAGCGCTTCGGCGTGGGCGAGCCCACGTTCGGGTTCAAGCACGCCCTCGTGCAGGATGTGATCTACGGGAGCCTGCTCGAGCGGCAGCGTCGCGCCGCGCACGGGCGCGCGGGCCGGGCCCTCGAGGAGTTCCACGCCGGACGCCTCGACGAGGTGATCGATCGCCTCATGCACCACTTCGCGCGCGGCGACGATCCCGCGCGCGCGGCCGCCTACGCCCAGTTCGCCGCGGAGCGGGGCTCGCTCACGCTCGCCTCCGGCTAACGCGCCGCGCTAACCGGCCGGCGCCCGGGCGGCGGTCGTTCGAGATCCCGAACAGTTGTCGGGTTCTCGACGATCACGTATATTTTCTACCCGTAGCACCCCAACATTCCGGGAACCCCGAGCGGGGCGCCCTTCGTTTCCCCACTAGCGGTTCGCATCGACTCGAGGAGGAGTGAACATGCGGAGAAGGACCCTCGTTGCTCTCGGCGCCACTGCGCTCGTCGTGGGCGCGCTGAGCCTTACCCCCGCCATCGGCCAGGGGCCGAAGACCGGCGGCGTGCTCAACGTCATGCTCCGCGAGGATCTGGCGCAGGGCTTCGCCACTCACGAGACCGCCACCGTCGCCACCAGCACCCCCTCGCTGCCCTGCTTCAGCAACCTCGTCTTCTTCGATCCCGCGAAGAAGACGGAGAGCTTGGACACGGTGATCGGCGAGCTGGCCGAGAAGTGGTCGTGGCAGGACAACTACAAGAACCTCGTCTTCTTCCTGAGGAAGGACGTCAAGTGGCACGACGGCAAGCCCTTCACCTCGAAGGACGTGAAGTACACCTTCGACATGGTGCGCGAGTCGCCCGAGGCCACCGCCAAGCTGCGGATCAATCCCAGGAAGGACTGGTACGCCAACGTCGAGCACATCGAGGCGCCGGACCCCTACACGGTGGTCTTCCGTCTGAAGCGCCCGCAGCCCTCGCTGCTCCTCATGCTCGCCTCCGGCTACTCGCCCATCTACGCCGCCCACATCCCGCCCGCCAATTACCGGACGACGTGCGTGGGGACGGGCCCGTTCAAGGTCAAGGAGTGGCGCAAGGGCGAGTTCATCGAGTACGTGAAGAATCCCGACTTCTACATCAAGGGCCGCCCCTACCTCGACGGGCTCAGGTACGTGGTCATCGTCGAGCGCGGCACCCGGACCGCCGCGCTGCAGTCCGGCCAGCTCGACGTGGCCTTCCCCGGCGAGACCGGCCGCACCGCCATGGAGCAGCTGAAGAAGGCGGTGCCGAGCATGGTGTTCCAGCAGGTGGCGCAGAACGTCAGCGACAACATCATCATGAACACGAAGAAGCCGCCGTTCGACAACCCGAAGGTCCGGCTGGCGGTGAGCTACGCCATCGACCGCCGCGGTCTCATCCAGGCCGCACATCAAGGTGGAGCGGTGCTCGGCGCCGCCATGCTGCCCAAGCCCTACGGGGTCTGGGGCATGCTCGAGAAGGACCTCCTCGCCCTGCCCGGCTACGGCAAGCCCGACGAGATGAAGGCCCAGGCCAAGAAGCTTCTCGCCGAGGCCGGTATCACCGCGCAGAACCCCCTCAAGGTCGAGGTCGGCGTGCGCGCCATCGCCATCTACCTCGACATGGCGTCGTTCGTCGTCAACGAGCTCAAGCAGGTCGGCATCGAGGGGACGCTCAAGCAGGTGGAGACGGCGCAGTGGCATCCCATGGCCACGCGGGGCGACTATCAGATGGGCGCCAACCTCACGGGGCTGGGAACCGACGATCCCGACGCCAACTTCTACGAGAACTACGCGTGCGGCTCGCCCCGGAACTACAGCCAGTACTGCAGCGAAGAGGTCATGAAGATGTTCGAGCGCCAGAGCCAGGAGCTCGACCCCAAGAAGCGGGCGGCCATGGTGGTCGACATCCAGAAGAAGCTCGAGCAGGACGCCCCGCGGCCCATCCTCGCCCAACGGCTCGACTACTACGCGCACTGGGCCCACGTGAAGGGTCTCGTCGCCCACAACAACGTCTACAACTTCTCTCGGTTCCAGGACGTCTGGAAGGACAAGTAGCGCGCGCGTGCGTGAGCCCGTGTCGGAGCGGGGCGGGGGTTTCGCGCCCCCGCCCCGCGTGGTAGCCTCTCCGCCGTGAAGACCTATCTTTTCCAGCGCCTGGGCATCGCCGTCCTCACGTTGTTCGGCATGTCCGTCGTGATCTTCGTCCTCCTTCGCCTCGCCCCCGGCGACATCGTCGACATCCTCTTCTCCACTGGCGGCTACGTGAACGTCGAGGAGCGCAAGGCGATCATGAAGGAGCTGGGCATCGACAAGCCGCTGGTCGCCCAGTACCTGGAGTGGATCCGCAACTTCCTCGTCGGCGACCTCGGCAAGTCGTACCGCTACGACCAGCCCGCATGGGACATCATCCGCCCGCTCATTCCCGTCACGCTGGAGCTGGCGGTGCTCTCCACCCTCGTGGCGATCTGCATCGGCGTGCCCACCGGCGTGATCAGCGCGATTCGGCAGGACACCACCCTGGACTACGCGCTCCGCGTGTTCAGTCTCGCCGGCCTCAGCATGCCCGCCTTCTGGCTCGGGATGGTGATCATCCTGGCTTTGGTGTCGTATCTCCAGTGGATCCCCCCCGTCACCTACGTGGGCCCGCGCGAGAACCTGTGGCTCCACATCGTGCAGTTCGGCCTGCCCGCCCTCGCCGTCGGCTACCGCTCATCCGCCCTCATCATGCGCATCACGCGCTCCGCCCTCCTCGAGGTCATGCGTGAGGACTACATCCGCACCGCGTGGGCGAAGGGGCAGAGCGAGCGCATCGTGATCTGGCGGCACGCGCTCCAGAACGCCATCCTCCCCGTGGTCACCGTCATCGGCATCGAGTTCGCGTTCCTCATCGGCGGCCTCGTGGTGACGGAGAACGTGTTCAACCTGCCCGGGGTGGCGCGCTTCCTCGTCCAGGCGATTCTCTGGCGCGACTACCCCATCGTGCAGAACCTCGTCATGTTCATCGCGGTGGTGGTGATCCTCTCCAACCTCTTCGTGGACATGCTCTACGGCTTCCTCGATCCGCGGGTCCGCTATGGCAGTTAGCCCGGCCGGTCCCGCCGCCGTCGAGCTGGCCGCGCCCCGGCGGGCCGTGCTGGCGCGCCCGAGCGCCGCCACCGTGCTCGGGCGCTTCATCCGCAAGAAGCCGCTGGGCGCGGCGGGCGGCTTCATCATGCTCGTGATCACGCTCACCGCCATCTTCGCCAACGTGGTGGAGACTCACGATCCGATCGCCACCGACGCCGCCCATACCCTGGGCCGGCCGTCCGCCGAGCACTGGCTGGGCGCCGATCACCTCGGCCGCGACGTGTACTCGCGGGTGGTGCACGGGGCCCGCGTGTCGCTGATCGTGGGCATCGCCTCGACCGTGCTCGGCTCATTCTTCGGCGGGATCATCGGGCTCCTCTCCGGCTACATCGGCGGCAAGACCGACCTCATCACCCAGCGCGTGCTCGACATCCTCCAGGGCCTCCCCCTGCTCGTGCTCGCGATGGTGATGTCGGCCGCGCTCGGCGCCTCCATCCAGAACGTCGTCATCGCGATCTCGGTGCCGATCATCCCGCGCGCCGCGCGGGTCATCCGCTCGAGCGTGCTGTCCATCCGCGAGATGCAGTACGTGGAGGCGGCGCGCGCGGTGGGCGTCACGCACCTCCGCATCGCCTTCCGCCACATCCTGCCCAACACCATCGGGCCGTTCATCGTGCTGATGACCGCGCAGCTCGGCGGCGCCATCCTCGTGGAGGCCACCCTGTCCTTCCTGGGCCTGGGCGTGCCCGAGCCGTATCCGTCGTGGGGCCGCATGCTCTCGGTGTCGGCGGCGGAGTACGCGCAAAAGGCGCCGCACCTCGTGCTGTTCCCCGGCCTCGCCATCAGCCTCGCCGTGTTCGGCTCGAACCTGCTCGGCGACGCGCTCCGCGACACGCTGGACCCGCGCCTTCGCGGCGCCTGACCTGCCCGTCTTCGACAGAGGAGCCACCATGGCGAACGACGAACTCTGCTGGATGTCCGCGGCCGCGCTGGCCGCGGCGATCAAGCGCAAGAAGCTGTCTCCGGTCGAGGTGACGCGCGCGGTGCTGGACCGCATCGAGCGCGTGAACCCGCGCCTCAACGCCTACGTCACGATCACCGATGACCAGGCCCTGCGGGACGCCCGCGCCGCCGAGCGCGCGGTGGGGAAGAAGGGTGCGCGCCTCGGCCCTCTCCACGGCGTGCCGTTCTCCACCAAGGACCTCGTCATCACCAAGGGCGTCCGCACGACGTTCGGCACGCGCTTCTACGCGGACAACGTGCCCACGGAAGACGCGCCGATGGTGGCGCGCATGAAGGCGGCGGGCGGCATCCAGCTCGGCAAGACGAATACCCCGACCTTCGGCTGGATCGGCGCCACCCACAACCTGGTGTTCGGGGTCACCCGTAACCCCTGGAACACGGACCGGACCCCCGGGGGCTCGAGCGGCGGGGCGAGCGCGGCGGTGGCGGCCGGACTGGGTCCGGTGGCCATCGGCACCGACGGCGGCGGGTCGATCCGGATCCCCGCATCGTTCACGGGGATCTTCGGCCACAAGGCCTCGTACGGGCGCATCCCCGTCTACCCGCCCAGCGGCGCGTGGAGCCTCTCCCACATCGGCCCCATGACGCGCACGGTGGAGGACGCCGCGCTGATGATGAACGCCTGCGCGGGCCCGGACGAGCGCGACCAGTACTCGCTGCCCGCCGCCGGCACCGACTACGTCAAGGCGCTCAAGGGCAGCCTCAAGGGGCTGCGGATCGGCTGGTCGCCCGACCTGGGATTCGCGAGAGTGGTCGATCCCGAGGTGGAGGCGACGTGCGCGAAGGCGGCGCGGCGCTTCCGTGACCTCGGGGCCAAGGTCGACGAGGCACGGCTGGGCTGGCCGTCCCCGAAGGCGGCGTGGGAGGCGGTGTTCTGCGGCGGCATCGCCACCCGGATGGCGCCCTATCTCGACCGGCCGAACGACATCGACCCCGGCCTGCTCCCCATCATCCAGGACGCGGTCAAGTGGCCGGCCTCGCGCTACGTGCAGGCGTGGTTCGACCGGCTCACCTGGTACGACCACGTGCGCCGCTACTTCGACACGCACGACCTCCTGCTCACCCCGACCATCGCGACGCCCCCGTTCAAGGTGGGGCTCGACAACCCGCCCGACATCGCGGGCCGGCCGGTGGAGGCGTACGACTGGATCCCGTTCACGTACCCGTTCAACCTCACCGGCAATCCCGCCGCGTCGGTGCCGTGCGGCTTCACCAAGGATGGGCTGCCCATTGGGCTGCAGATCGTGGGACGGCGCTTCGACGACGTGACGGTGCTCCGCGCGGCCGCGGGATTCGAGAAGCTCGCGCCCTGGGCCGACCGGAAGCCGGCCATCTGAGGGGAGGGCCTCCATGAAGACCGACGACGTCAAGCGCATCCTCGTGGTGGGCGCGGGGCAGATGGGCGCGCAGATCGCCATGCAGTCGGCGCTCCACGGCTATGCCCTGACCCTCAACGATCTCTCCACGGACCTCTTGCAGAAGGGCATGGCGGGCAACCGCAAGCAGCTCGAGCGGCGCGTGCAGAAGGGCCAGATGACCAAGGATCAGATGGAAGAGGCGATCGCGCGCGTGCGCCTGGAGCCCGACCTCGAGAAGGCGGCACGCGACGCCGACTTCGTCATCGAGGCCATCGTGGAGCGCCTGGAGCCCAAGCGCGAGTGCTTCGCGAAGCTCGACCGGTTCTGCCCGCCGCACGCCATCCTCGCCACCAACTCCTCCACCCTCATGAACTCGCAGATCGCCTCGGCCACCAAGCGGCCGGACAAGTGCGTGAACATGCACTACTTCTACCCGCCGCTGGTCATGAAGCTGGTCGAGGTGGTGAAGGGGCAGGCGACCAGCGAGGAGACAGTGGAGATCACCGCGGAGGTGGCGCGGCGCAGCGGCCGAGAAGCGGTCATTCTCAGAAAGGAGCTGCCCGGCTTCCTGGTCAACCGCATCCTGCGCGCGCTGGTGCGCGAGGCCTACTACTGCCTCGAGCAAGGTGTGGCCAATCACGCCGACATCGACAAGGCGGTGGAGCTGGGCCTGAACCACCCGCTGGGGCCGTTCAAGCTCGGCGATCTCTCCGGGCTGGATATCGGCTACAACGCGCGCCTCGAGACCTACGAGGTCACGAAGGACCCGAACGACAAGCCGCCGCGGGAGCTCGAGAAGCGCGTGAAGCGCGGAGACCTCGGCCGCAAGACCGGCCGCGGCTTCTACGACTACTCGACGGATCCGCCCAAGCCCATCCTCGACTGACCGGATCGACCGCACTCACCGCCGCGGCCGAGAGACACGTCTCTCCGCCGCGGCGTCTCCACGCCGGGACATTGACCGGCGCGGGTCCCGGGCCGACGCTGCCCCGCATGGCGCGCGGGTTCACGCTGCTCGAGGTCCTGGTGGCGATGGCGGTGAGTGGGCTCGTCATGGCCGGCACGTTGAGCCTCCTCCTCGCGGGGCAGGGGGCCTACGCGGCGGGCGAGGCGCGGGCCGAGGCGATTCAGGGCGCCCGCGTCGGCCTCGAGCGCATGGCCACCGAGCTGCGCCAGGCCGGCTACGACCCGCAGGGCGCCGGCTTCGCCGCGATCGAGGTCGCCGAGCCCGAGCGCGTCACCCTCCTCCACGATCTCAACGAGAACGGCGTCATCGATCCGACGCGCGAGCGGGTGACATACCTCCTGCGCGGCACGGTGCTCCGGCGCGAGGCGGGCGGGGGCGCCCAGCCGCTGGTGGAGGGCGTGCAGCGGCTCAGCCTGACCTACTACGATCGCGAGGATCGGCCCACGAGCGAGCCCGCGCAGGTGGCCTCGATCGGCATCGTGCTCGAAGTGGCGCGGCGCGCGCCGACGCCCCTGACGCCCGTCATGATGGGCACGCGCGTTCGGCTCCGGAACGAGCGGCGCACCGCGCCGGCGCCCGCGTGAGCGCGCCGCGGCTCTGCTAGAATCCCGTCATGCGAAGCCTTCGCCGCCCGCTCGCGCTCCTCGTGCTCGTCGTCGGTGCCTTCGTCTCGTGCGAGACCGTGCCCATCACCGGCCGCAGCCAGATCAACATCATCTCGGAGCCCGACGAGGTGAAGATGGGCGCCCAGGCCTACCAGGAGGTCACGGGCAAGGCCAAAGTCTCCGGCGAGCCCGTCGCCAATACCCAGGTGAAGCGCGTCGCCCAGCGCATTATCGCGGTCAGCGACAAGCCCGACCTCCCCTGGGAGGTGAAGGTCATCGAGGAGCAGCAGGCCAACGCATTCGCACTGCCCGGCGGCAAGATCGCGGTCTATACCGGTATTCTTCCTATTACCAAGGATGACGCGGGGTTGGCTGCCGTCATCGGTCATGAGGTGGGACATGTGCTCGCGCATCATAGTGCCGAGCGCGTGAGCCAGCAGATGATCGCCCAAGGCCTGGGCGGCGCGCTCGCGCAGGGCCTCGGCGCCAATCCTCAGCTTGGCCAGCAGGCGGTGGGGCTCGCCGTGCAGGGGCTCCAGCTCCCGTGGGGCCGTCAGCAGGAGTCGGAGGCGGATCACATCGGCCTCATCCTGATGGCCAAGGCCGGCTACGATCCGCACGCCGCGCGCGACTTGTGGATGCGGATGGCTGCCGCGTCGCAGGGCGCCTCGCGCCCGCCGGAGTTCCTCTCCACGCATCCGTCCGAGGAGACCCGGATCAAGCAGATCGAGGCGTGGATGCCGGAGGCCATGAAGTACTACAAGCCGCGCTGAGCGGCCTCCGACCCCGCGGCCCACCCGGCCCCACCCGGGTGGGCTCCGACCCCTTCAGAGCCCTCATTTCCCCCAGCGGCAGGGGAGCCGCAGGCCGGTCTCCCCAACCTGTCGCCGTGATGACACGTCGCATTTCTCCTTGAAATCTTTAGTTTTTCCTTGACACCCTCGGGGCCACCCCTTAGGATGCCCCTTCAAGTGGGGGGTTTTCCCATGAAGTGGAGTTACCACCCAGTCGCGGTAAGGGGGGCGGGGCCAGTGGGGCCCCGGCCGGGGGACGAGTGTTTCGGGGACATTTCAGACACACCATCGACCCGAAGGGACGCTTGAGCATTCCCGCGAAGTTTCGCGAGGCGCTCGATGGTGATCTCGGTGACAAGCTCGTGATCGTCCCCATCGATCACGCGCTCGAGGTGTTTCCGCTCGCCGCGTGGCGCGACATCGAAGCGAAGGTCGCGGCGCTGCCGAAGTTCGACGAGGACGCGCGCAAGTTCAAGTACGCGTATCTGTCGCGCGCGCAGGACGTGTCGCTCGACGCGCAGGGCCGCATCCAGCTCTCGTCCGACTATCGCGAGCGCGCGGGCCTCGACAAGGACGTGATCGTCATCGGCATGCTCGACCACTTCGAGGTGTGGGATCCCGATCGCTACGCGCACGTCGGCGATCCGCGCGAGCCGCTCGGCGATCTCTTCAGCCGCCTCGCCAAGAAGGGCGTGTGAGCGCGATGGAGCACATGGACGTGCACGTGCCGGTGCTCGCCGACGAGGTAGTGTTCCTGCTGCGCGCGCGTCGCGCCGGATGGATGCTGGACGGCACGGTGGGCCTCGGCGGTCACGCCGAGCGGCTGCTCGAGGCGAGCGCGCCGGGCGCACGCCTGCTCGGCCTCGACGGCGACGACGACGCCCTCGCGCGCGCCGCCGCTCGGCTCGCGCGCTTCGGCGAGCGTGCGCGCCTGCGTCACGGAAATTTCCGCGCCCTCGCCACCCACGCCGCGGAGGCCGGCGTGACGGAAGCGGAGACGGTGCTGCTCGACCTTGGCCTCTCGTCCTATCAGCTCGAGGCGTCCCGCCGCGGATTCTCGTTCCAGGGCGAGGAGCCCCTCGACATGCGTTTCGATCCCACCGCGGGCATCACGGCCGCGGAGCTTGTCAACCGGTTGCCGGAGGCGGAGCTCGCCGCGGTGCTCAAGGAGCACGGCGAGGAGCCGCACGCCCGACGCATCGCCCGACGGATCGTCGAGGCGCGCGCGGTCGCTCCCCTCCGCACCACTGCCGATCTCGTGGCCGCGGTGAAGCGCGGCGTGCCGCGCGCGGCTTGGCCGCGCCGCACCCACGTCGCCACCCGCACCTTCCAGGCCCTGCGCGTCGCCGTCAACGACGAGGCGCAGGCGCTCCGCGACGCGCTGCCGCAGGCAGCGGCGTTGCTCGGCCGCGGCGGTCGGCTCGGCGTCATCTCGTTCCACTCGGGGGAAGACCGCATCGTGAAGCGCACGTTCCGTACGCTGGAGACGAACGGCTTCGGTGAGCTGCAACCGTCGCCGGTGATGCCGCAGCGCGAGGAGACGCTGGTGAACCCGCGGGCCCGGAGCGCGAAGCTCCGCGTGCTCGAGCGGCTGGAGGCGGCGTGAGCGCCCGCGGCGTGACGGCGCCTCCGGCGCGGCTGTTCGCGATGCCGCTGGCCGCGCGTGGGCAGGAAGCGGCGGGCTTCCACCGCGAGCGAGACCGACATCGACTGCGCGCGATGGGCGTGGCGGCGGCCCTGGGCGCGGTGCTCATGACCGGCTTTCTCGGCGTGGTCGGCCTCAAGGCCCATCAGGTGCGGCTCTCGTACCGGCTCGACGCCCTTCGCACCGCGCGCGCGGAGGCGGAGGAGCTGAACCGCCGCCTCGGCGTCGAGCTCGCCACGCTGCGCTCGCTCGCGCGCATCGAGGACAAGGCGCGGCGGGAGCTGGGCATGGTGGCTCCCGGCCGCGACCAGGTCGTCCTCGCCCGCGAGTTCGTGCCCGGCGGCACCGGGCTCAGCCGCGCTTCGGCGGCGCGCACTGCCGCGGTGGATCGCGGCGCCGGCGGCGAACGCGCCATCCGGCGATGAACGCCCCCACATGAAGGCCGGCCGGGCGAGCAGCCGGAAGACCCGGACTCTCATCGTCGCCGGGATCTTCGCCGGGGCCTTCCTCGGCCTGCTCGGTCGGCTCGGGTACCTTCAGGTGGTCAAGCACGACGACTATCTCCGCCTCGCAGAAAGCCAGCACGCCAAGGCCATCGTGCTGCGCCCCAAGCGCGGCCCCATCGTCGATCGCAACGGCCAGGTCCTCGCGGTCTCTTCCGGCGCGGAGACGCTTTATGCGCTACCCGCCCGCGTGGACGACCCGGGACGGCTCGCCAAGCGCCTCGCCCCCGTGCTGGGCGAGCCGGCCGCGGAGATCGCCAAGCGCTTCGATACGTCCAAGCGCTTCGTGTTCGTGAAGCGCCGGCTGCCTCCCGCGGTGGCTCAAGCGGTGCGCGAGCTGCAGGAGCCCGCGCTGGGCTTCCTCGAGGAGAGCCTGCGCCTCTACCCCAATCGCGAGCTCGCCGCCCAGATCGTGGGCTTCGAGGGCGCCGAGGGGAAGGGCCTGGGCGGCATCGAGCAGGCGTGGGATACCCATCTCGCCGGCCAGGAGGGCCGGGCCCTCGTCGAGCGCGACGCGCTCGGGCGCGAGGTGACGGGCGCGCCGGTGATCCTCAAGGCCGCGCGCCCGGGGCAGGGCGTGGTGCTCACGCTGGACGCCACCCTCCAGTACATCGCGGAGAAGGAAGTGGACGCGGCGTGGCGGCGCACGCGCTCCCGCGCGGCGATGGCGGTGGCGATGGATCCCCGCACCGGTGAGGTCCTCGCCCTCGCCATCCGGCCCACGTTCAATCCCAACGTCTTCGCCACCGCCACCGACGACGAGCGGCGCAACCGGGCGGTGACCGATCCGTTCGAGCCCGGCTCGACGTTCAAGGTGATCCTCGCCGCCGCCGCCCTCGAAGAGGGCGTGGTGCGGCCGACCGACCGTCTCTACGGCGAGAACGGCGCGATCACGGTGGCGAGCGCCACCATTCACGACTGGAAGAAGTACGGCTGGCTCACGTTCAGCGAGGTCCTGCAGAACTCGTCCAACGTGGGCTCGATCAAGGTGGGCCTGTCGCTGGGCAAGGACCGGTACTACAAGTACATCGCCGGATTCGGCTTCGGCGTGCCCACCGGGGTGGGCCTGCCCGGCGAAAGCCGCGGCCAGCTCCGTGGTCCGGAGCGCTGGTCCGGCCTCTCCCTCGCCACGATGTCCATCGGCCAGGAGATCTCGGTCACCGCGCTCCAGATGGTCTCGGCCTTCGCGGCGGTGGCCAACGGCGGGCGCCTGATGCAGCCGCAAATCGTGCGGGCGGTGCTCGACGGCAACGGGCGTGAGGTGCGGGGCTTCGAGCCCAAGGCCATCCGCCAGGTGATCTCGCCGGAGACCGCGCGCACCCTCACCGGGATCATGACCAAGGTGGTCTCGGAAGGCACCGGCCACAATGCCGCCATCGCGGGCTTCGAGGTCGCCGGGAAGACGGGCACCGCGCAGAAGATGGACCCGGCCACGCGCCGTTATTCACGGGCGCCGGGCGTGCTGTCGTTCGTGGGTTTCGTCCCCGCCGAGGATCCCCGTCTCGCCATGATCGTGCTCCTCGACGAGCCCAAGAACGAGAAGTGGGGTAGCGAGGCCGCCGCGCCGATGTTCTCAGCGATCGGGGCGGAAGCTCTCCGCTACCTCCACGCCCCGCCCAAAGACACGGCGCCGGTGCAGATCGAGGTTAGCGAGCCGCAGCCGCACGCGAGGCGAGCAATTGCAAGAGTGGTTGCCGAGCGGAGCGAGGCTGGAGTGTCCGCGGAGTCGGTCGCGCCGCCCGACGGTCCGGCCGCCATGCCCGCGGTGACCGGCCTGTCCCTCCGCCAGGCCATGCAGACGCTCGCGCCCCTCGACGTGCGCCTCGAGGTGGCCGGCCGCGGCGTGGTCTCCGCGCAGGCCCCCGCCGCGGGCGCCACGCTCGCGCCGGGCGCGCTCGCGCGTCTCACCCTGCACCCCCCCAGCGCGAGGCGATGAGCCACTCCATGAGCACGGCGACCCTGCTCGAGGCGCTCGCGGACAAGACGGTGCGCGGGACCGTGCCCGCGTCCGTCACCGGTCTCGCCTACGACTCCCGAAAGGTCGAGGCGGGGAACTGCTTCGTGGCGGTGGCCGGATTCAAGCAGGACGGGCGCCGCTTCATTCCCGACGCCCTTGGGCGCGGCGCCGGGCTCGTGGTCCTGGAGGGCGAGGACACCCCGGCCGCGCCCGCGCGGGTGCTCGTGCCCTCGGCGCGCGAGGCGCTCGCCCGGCTCGCCGACGCGTACTGGGGCCATCCCTCCCGCGCGCTCACGCTGGTGGGCATCACCGGCACCAACGGCAAGACCACCACGTCGTTCCTGGTGGAGGCACTGCTGCGCGCGGCCGGGCACCGCACCGGCCTCATCGGCACCATCCAGTACCGCGTGGGCACGCGAGCGGTCGACGCCAGCCAGACCACGCCCGAGGCGCTGGAGCTCCAGGGCCTGCTCGCGGAGATGCGCGACGGCGGCATCACCGGCGCGGCCATGGAGGTGTCCTCGCACGCGCTCGCGCTCGCGCGGGTGAGCGGGACGGAGTTCGACGCGGCCGTCTTCACCAACCTCACGCAGGATCACCTCGACTTCCACGGCACGCTCGAGGAGTATCGCCAGGCCAAGCGCCGCCTCTTCGAGATCCTCGCCGCCGGCGCCAAGCCGCGGCGCACCGCGGTGGTGAACGTGGACGATCCCGCGGGGGCGAGCATGGTGGCGGGTCTGCCCCTCCGTGTCCTGCGATTCGCCCTGCGCGCGCCCGCGGAGATCCGCGCTCGGCGCTTCACGTCGGGCGGTGGCGGGATCCGGATGGATGTCGAGACGCCGGCGGGGTCCCTCGAGATTGCCTCTCCCCTCGTGGGCGAGCACAATGTGATGAATCTCCTCGGCGCCGTGGGGGTCGGCGTGGCGCTGGAGATCCCGCTCGCCACGGTGGCCACGGCGCTGGGCGCGGTCTCGGCGGTGCCGGGCCGCTTCGAGCGGGTCGAGGCGGGGCAACCCTTCCTGGTGGTGGTCGACTACGCCCATACCCCGGACGCCCTCGAGCGCGTGCTGACCACCGCGCGAAAGCTCGTGAGCCCGGGCGGGCGCCTGGTCGCCGTCTTCGGCTGCGGCGGGGATCGCGACCGCGGCAAGCGGCCGATCATGGGCGAGATCGCGGCGCGGCTCGCCGATCGCGCCTGGGTGACGTCGGACAATCCCCGCACGGAGCGCCCGAGCGCCATCGTGGACGAGGTGCTGGTCGGCGTGGCGCGCGTGCCGGGGGCGGCGGAGCGGACCGTGGCGGATCCGGATCGACGCACCGCGATCGGCGCCGCGCTCGGCTGGGCCCGCGCCGGCGACGTGGTGGTGATCGCGGGGAAGGGGCACGAGACCTATCAGGTCGTCGGGCAGGAGGTCCTGCCCTTCGACGACCGCGCGGTGGCTCGCGAGTTCCTGTCGGAGCGGACGCCATAGGGAGGCGCGCGCGCATGTTCACGGTGGAAGACGTGGTCCGGGGCTCGCAGGGCGCCCTCGTGGGCGGCGACCTGGGGGTCCCGGTGAGCGGGGTGTCCATCGACACCCGGACGCTCGGCGTCGGCGCGGCGTTCTTCGCCATCCACGGCGAGAACGACGGCCACCGCTATCTGCGGGACGCGGTCGCGCGGGGCGCCGCCTGTCTCGTCGTGGATCAGCTGCCGGACGACGTCCCCACCACGCTGCCCGTCGTGCTGGTCGACGAGACCACGCGCGCCCTCGGCCGCTTCGCCGCATATCACCGGGCGCGCTTCACGCTGCCGGTGGCCGCGGTGACGGGCTCCAACGGCAAGACCACCACCAAGGAGCTGATGGCGGGCGTGCTGAGCTCGCTGGGGCCGGTGCTCAAGCCGGCGGGGAGCTTCAACAATCAATGGGGTCTTCCCCTCACGTTGCTGCAGCTCGAGGCCACGCATCGCGCGGTGGCCATCGAGATCGGGAGCAATCATCCTGGTGAAATCGCAGCCTTGTCGGCGCTCGCCCGGCCCACGGTGGCGGCGGTGACGGTAGTGGCGGCCGCGCACACCGAGTTCTTCGGCTCGCTGGACGCGGTGGCGATCGAGAAGGGCGCGCTCGTCGCCGCGGTCCCTCCCGAGGGCGCGGTGGTGCTGAACGCCGACGATCCGCGCGTGGCCGGCATGGCGTCGCGGAGTCGCGCGCGCGTGCTCACGGTGAGCGCGCGCGGGCCCGCCGACGTCCGTGCGGTCGACGCGGCCGAGGACCCGGACGGTCGGCTCAGCGTGACGCTGGAGGCGCGGGGGCGGCGGCAGGTGGCCCGGCTGGCCTTCGCGGGCCGCCACAACGTGGTCAACGCCCTCTGCGCGGCGGGCGTGGGCCTGGCCCTGGGGCTCGCGCTCACCGACATCGCGGCAGGGCTCGAAACGGCGCGGCCGGTCAAGGGCCGGGTGGTATGGCGCGACGCCGGGGGCGTGCGCATCCTCGACGACACGTACAACGCCAACCCGGCGTCGGTGCTGGCCGCGCTCGAGACCCTGCGCTCGGCGCGGAACGCGCGGCGGCTCGTGGTGGTGCTGGGGGACATGCTCGAGCTGGGTGAGATCGCCGAGGCGGCCCACCGCGACGTCGGCGCGGCGGTGGCCGCCGCGGGCGTCGCCGAGCTCGTGGGCGTCGGCCGGCACGCCGCCCTCGCGGTGGAGGCGGCGCGCGCGGCCGGCCTCACCGAGACGCACCAGACCAGCACGTTCGAGGACACGGTAGCGCTTCTCCTCAAGCGCCTGACGCCCGGCGACGCGGTGCTCGTCAAGGGGTCCCGGGGCATGCGGATGGAGCGAGTGGTCGACGCGCTCCTCGCGCGCCTCGGAGGGGAGGATGCCTGATGCTGTATCTCCTCCTCGTCCCGCTCGCCCGGGATGCCGTCGTCTTCAACGTCTTCCGGTACATCACGTTCCGGGCGGCGATGGCGACGATGTCGGCGATCGTCATCTCGTTCGTGCTGGGGCCGTGGCTGATACAGCGCCTGCGGGTGATGCAGCACGGCGAGGACACGATTCGGGAAGACACGCCGGCGAGACACCGCGCCAAGGCGGGCACGCCGACCATGGGCGGACTGGTGATCCTCGCCGCGATCCTGATCTCCACCCTTCTGTGGGCGAACCTCGCCAACCGCTACGTATGGATGGTGATCCTCGCCACCGCGGGCCTGGGCGTCATCGGCTTCCTCGACGACTGGAAGAAGCTCAAGACGCGCAAGGGGATATCCGCCAAGCAAAAACTTGGCGCGCAAGTCCTCTGGGTGGGCTTCCTGACCGCCTCGCTCTACGTGTGGCCGCCCGACGGGTTCACCACCGGACTGGCCATTCCCTTCTTCAAGGGCTGGCTGCTCACGCTCGGCCTGCTGTGGGTCCCGTTCACCCTGCTCGTGATCGTGGGGGCGTCGAACGCGGTGAACCTCACCGACGGCCTCGACGGGCTCGCCATCGGGCCCATCGTGATGGCGGGCGGGGCCTTCGCGATCATCGCCTATCTCACCGGCAACTTCCGGGCCGCCGAGTACCTGCGCATCCTCAACGTGAAGGGGACGGGCGAGCTGACGGTGTTCTGCGGCGCGCTCGTGGGCGCGGCGCTGGGCTTTCTCTGGTTCAACAGCTACCCTGCGCAGGTGTTCATGGGCGACGTGGGGTCGCTGGCCCTCGGCGGCGCCATCGGCACGCTCGCGGTGCTCACCAAGTCCGAGCTGCTGCTGCCGCTCATCGGCGGCATCTACGTGGTGGAGGCGGGCTCGGTGATCATCCAGGTCGTCTCGTTCAAGCTCACCGGGCGCCGCGTCTTCAAGATGGCGCCACTCCACCATCACTACGAGCTGCAGGGCTGGGCGGAGCCGAAGATCATCGTTCGCTTCTGGATCCTGTCCTTCATGCTGGCGCTTCTCGCGTTGACCACGCTGAAGCTCCGGTGATGTGACGGGCCATGCTGGGAGTCGAGAGCACGATCATGCAACGCGGCCTTGAGTATCGGCGCGAGCTGGCCGGCAAGACCGTCGCCATCGTGGGCCTCGCCAAGAGCGGGATCGCGGCGGCGCGCCTCATCGCCCGCCTGGGCGGGCGCGTGCTCGCCTCCGACGCGGCGCCGCGCGAGCGGTGGTCGAGCGAGGCGCGGCGGCTGGAGCAGGACCGCATCGCCGCCTGGAGCGGTCACCCGGATGCCGCCTTCGCGGGCGCCGAGCTCGTGGTGGTGAGCCCGGGCGTGCCGCTCGAGCTGCCCGTGCTGGCGTCGCTCCGGGCGCGCGGCGTCCCCGTGATCAGCGAGCTGGAGCTCGCATGGCGCGTGATGGAAGCCGACGTCATCGCCATCACCGGCACCAATGGCAAGACCACCACCACCGCGCTCACCGGCGAGCTCCTGCGCGCGCAGGTCCGGCCCGTCCTCGTCGGCGGCAACATCGGCACGCCGCTGTCGGCACACGCGCTGGACTTCCCCGCCGACGGCCTCGTGGTGGCGGAAACATCGTCCTTTCAATTGGAAGCCACCCAGGCCTTCCGGCCCCGCGTGGCCGCGGTGCTGAACCTCGCGCCCGACCATCTCGACCGGCACGGCAGCTATGCCGGGTACGTCGAGGCGAAGGCCAAGATCTTCGCCAACCAGACCGAGGCGGACTGCGCGGTGCTCAATGCCGACGATCCCGATACCGCCTCCCTCGCGCCGCGCACGCGCGCCCGGGTGCTGTGGTTCAGCCGGCTGCGCGCGCTCGAGCACGGCATCTTCGTGCACGAGGGCTGGGTGGTGGCCAAGCTGAACGGCCACGCCGAGCCGGTGTGCCCGGTGGCCGAGATCCAGCTCCGCGGCGCCCACAACGTCGAGAACGTGCTGGCGGCGACGGCCTGCGCGCTGTGGACGGGCATGGATCCCGCCGCCATCCGCAAGGGCATCGGCGCCTTCCGGGGTGTCGCCCACCGCATCGAGCGCGTGCACGACGCGCGCGGGGTGACCTTCTACAACGACTCCAAGGGGACCAACGTCGCCTCCACCATCAAGGCGCTGGAGAGCTTTACCGAGCCGGTGGTCCTCATCGCGGGGGGCAAGGGCAAGGGCCAGGACTTCGCGCCGCTCGCCGCCGCCGCCCGCGGCCGGGTGCGGGCCGCCGTCCTCATCGGCGTGGACCACGAGCAGATCCGGCGGCCCTTCGCGGCGGCGGGCATCCCCACCGAGCACGCGGAGAGCATGGAGGAGGCGGTGCGCAAGGCCGCCCACCGTGCGCTCATCGGCGACGTGGTGCTGCTCTCACCCGCCTGCGCGTCCTTCGATATGTTCCAGAACTACGAGCACCGGGGCGAGGTGTTCAAGGACGTCGTGCGCCGGATCGTCCCGTCGGGGTCCCGCTGATGCCGCGCAAGGTGGCGCCGGACGTGTGGCTGTTCGGCGTGGTGATGGCCCTGGTCTTCCTCGGCGTGGTGATGGTGTACTCGGCGAGCGCCATCGTGGCCGCCGACCGGTTCGGCGATCCCTTCTTCTTCCTCAAGAAGCAGCTCTTCTGGGCCGCTCTCGGCGGCGGTCTCCTCTGGGCCGCCCTGCGTCTGGACTACCGCCGGCTCGAGCGCCTCGTGATCCCGCTGCTCGTGATCTCATTCGTGCTCCTCGTCCTCGTGCTGGTGCCGCCGTTCGGCCAGTCCATCAACGGCACGCGGCGCTGGTTCCGCATCGGGCCGCTCTCGTTCCAGCCGGTGGAGCTGGCCAAGTTCTCCCTCGTGCTCTACCTGGCGTCGTTCCTCACCAAGCGGCGCGAGGAGATCCGGACGTTCTGGCAGGGCCTCTTCCCCCTCCTCCTCGTGGCGGGAACGATGGCGGTGCTCACACTCGTACAGCCCGACCTCGGCAATAGCCTCGCCCTCGTGGTGCTGACCCTGGTGCTGGCGTACCTGGCGGGCGCGCGCGTGCAACACATGGCGTGGATCGCCGCCGCCGCGCTGCCCCTGGTCGCCCTCGCGGTGGCGCTCAAGCCCTATCGCTGGCGGCGCATGCTCGCGTTCGTGAACCCGTGGGACGACCCCCAGGGCGCCGGGTTCCAGATCATCCAGTCGTTCCTGGCCTTGGGCTCGGGCGGCCTCTTCGGCCGCGGCCTGGGCGAGTCGAAGCAGAAGCTCTTCTACCTCCCGGAGCCCTATACGGACTTCATCTTCGCCATCCTCGGCGAGGAGTTGGGGCTGATCGGGGCCATGCTCGTGGTGGGGCTCTTCGCGGTGTTGATCTGGCGCGGGCTCCGAGTGGGGCTGCGCGCTCCCGACGCCTTCGGGAGCTATCTCGCCCTCGGCATCACCGTGATGCTGGCGACCCAGACGCTGGTGAACCTGGGCGTGGTGACGGGCGCGCTCCCCACCAAGGGGTTGCCGCTGCCCTTCGTGTCCTTCGGGGGCTCCGCGCTCCTCATGACGATGTTCTCGGCGGGGGTGCTCCTCAACATCTCCCAGCACGCCACCGGCGGGCCGTCCTGGGAGGAGACGCCGGGCCATGTTTAAGCGCTACCAGCACCTGCACTTCGTGGGCATCGGCGGCGCGGGCATGAGCGGCATCGCCGAGGTGCTGCTGAACCTGGGCTACCGCGTGACCGGCTCCGACGCGCGGCGCGGGGAGATGGTCGAGCGCCTCGAGCGCCTGGGTGCCAAGGTGTTCATCGGCCACGACGCGTCCCACGTCGAGGGCGCCCACGTGGTCGTCTATTCCTCCGCCGTCGCCCGCGACAACGTCGAGGTCCAGGCGGCCCGGCTGCGCGGCATCCCGGTCATTCCCCGCGCCGAGATGCTCGCCGAGCTGATGCGGCTCAAGTACGGCATCGCCGTCGCGGGCACCCACGGCAAGACCACCACGACCTCGATGGTGGCAGCGGTGCTGGGGGCGGGCGGCTTCGATCCCACCGTGGTGGTGGGCGGCCGAGTCCACGGCCTCGGCGCCAACGCGCGGCTCGGGCAGGGAGAATTCCTCGTCGCCGAGGCGGACGAGTCCGACGGCTCGTTCCTCAAGCTCTCGCCCACGATTGCCGTCGTTACCACCATCGACGCGGAGCACCTGGACCACTACGGCAGCCTCGACGCCGTCCGCGCGGCCTTCCTCACCTTCGCGAACAAGGTGCCGTTCTATGGCGCCGCCGTGCTGTGCCTGGATCAGCCGAACATCCAGCAGATGATTCCCGCCGTCGAGAAGCGCGTGATCACCTACGGGCTCGAGGCCAGCGCCGACCTCACCGCGCGGCGGCTCGAGTTCGCGGGCACCACCGCCCGCTTCGAGGTGCTGCGGCGCGGTCGCGCCCTCGGACCGGTGTCGCTCCAGGTGCCGGGTCGGCACAACGTGCTCAACGCCCTCGCCGCCGTCGCGGTGGGGCTCGACCTCGACATGCCCTTCGACGTCATCGCGGGCGCGCTCGCCGGATTCACGGGCGTGCAGCGCCGCTTCCAGATCCGCGGGGAGGCCCGCGGTGTCCTCGTGGTGGACGACTATGGACACCATCCCGCCGAGATCCGCGCCACCCTCGCCGCCGCCAAGGCGGGGTACGACCGACGCGTCATCACGGTGTTCCAGCCGCACCGCTACAGCCGCACGCGCGACCTGCGTCAGGAGTTCCTCACCGCCTTCAACCAGGCCGATGTGCTGGTGGTGATGGACATCTACGGCGCCGGCGAGACGCCCATCCCGGGCGTCAGCGCGCGCGATCTCGCCGAGGGCATCGCCGCCCACGGCCATCGTGAAGTGCACTACATGAACGGCGACCGCGCGGCGGTCGTCGCCTTCCTGTGTGAATCCACGCGCTCCGGGGATCTCGTGCTGACCCTCGGAGCCGGTGATGTGGGTGCGCTGGGCGCCGAGGTGCTCGCCCGACTGAGCGGGACCGGCGCCGAGCCCGAGAGGAGATAACGCATGCTCGGAGAGATCCGTGGCGAGGTGCGTTTCAAGGAGCCCCTCAGCTTCCACACGTCCCTGCGCATCGGCGGCCCCGCCGATTTCTTCATCGTGCCGCAGGACGTGGAGGACATCCGCCTGGCGCTGGCCTTCGCGGACAAGGAGCAGCTCGCCGTCGAGGTGGTGGGCGGCGGGAACAACCTGCTCGTGCGTGATCGCGGCATCCGCGGCGTCGTCCTCAAGCTCGAGGGCTGCCTCGGTCGCGCCGAGTTCCATGGCGAGGAGGCGGTGGCGGGGGCGGGCGTGAGCCTCTCCGCGCTCATCCGCGAGGCGGCCGCGCTGAACCTGGGCGGGCTGGAGTGCCTGGTCGGTATACCCGCCACCATCGGGGGCGCCGTGGCAATGAACGCGGGCACCCCCGACGGCTGGATCAGCGACTTCGTCTCCGCCGTCTACTTCCTCCACCCCGACGGGACCCTGGGCGAGTTCAAGCCGGGGCCGGGCGCGTTCGGCTACCGCGCCTTCGCGGCGCCGCCGGGTGCGGTGCTGATCGGCTCGCGGCTGCGCCTGCAGCGCCGCCCCTTCGCCGAGATCCAGCGCGAGATCAAGCTGCGCCTCAAGCAGAAGAAGTCCAGCCAGCCTCTCGCCCTCGCCTCCGCGGGCTGCGTATGGAAGAACCCGGCGGGGGAGACGGCGAGCCGCATGATCGAGAAAGTCGGGCTTCGCGGCAAGCGCCTCAACGGGGCGGAGATCTCCGCCAAGCATGTGAACTTCATCGTCAACCGCGGCGGCGCGATGGCCGCGGACGTCCTCGCGCTCATGGACCTCTCGCGTGAGCGCGTGCAGAACCACTTCGGCGTGACGCTCGAGCCCGAGATCCGCATCCTGGGCGAAGGCTGAGCCGCGGAGACTTCCCATGAGCCGTCTGTCCGTACTCTCGCCGCGCCGGGGCGATCAACGCCTGGAGGACTGGGCGGATCGCCCCGAGATGGTGGCGCGCCAGCGCATAAACCGGCGCCGGCGTCTCGCGCGCCGCGTCCGCAGTCTGGGCCAGGTCGCCTTTGCCCTCGTCACCGTGGCCGCGCTGCTCGGCACGGCGGCCCTCGGGGTGCGCTGGCTCCTGACCTCACCCCGTTTCTCCGTCTCCGAAGTCGAGGTGCGCGGCACCAGCCGCCTCGCCGCCGCGGATGTCCTCGCCGCGTCGGGCATCCGCCGGGGCACCAACCTCTGGCGGCTCGATCCGCGTGCCGTCGTCGCCGGCGTGGAGAACCTGCCCGCGGTGCGCCGCGCCGAGGTGGTCCGCGCGTTCCCCAACCACGTCACGATCGTGGTCGAGGAGCGGCGTCCCTTCACCCTCGTGCACGCCGGGCGCCTGCACTGGATCGACGAGGAGGGCGTGCGCATGGCGCCGGAGTCGCGCGCGGTCACCATCCCGCTCCCCGTGATCAGCGGCCTCACCGACGACGAGATCGCCTCCGCCTCCAAGGCGCCCTCCGAGCGCGTGCTCACCGGGGTGCGGCTCATCCGGACCCTGCTCCGCGCGGGTAGCCCGCTGGTCCAGCAGATCTCCGAGGTCGATGTGGGGCGGAGCGATGGCCCGGTGCTCTACACGGTGGACGGCATCGAGGTCCGGCTCGGCGCCGAGGAGTGGGATTCGCGCATCCCGCGGCTCGCCGGCGTGCTCGCCCAGGTGGCATCGTCCGGGCAGCCGGTCAGCGCCATCGACTTGCGGTTCCGGGATCAGGTCGTCCTCAAACCCGCTGTGCGCTGAGGAGGCGAATGGGGCGAGCGAAGGGACGCGCGGTCATCGCGGGACTCGACGTCGGCACGACCAAGATCTGCTGCGTGATCGCGGAGCCGACGGCGGCGGGCGGGCTGGACATCGTGGGGGTCGGGGTGAGCCCGTCCCGGGGGCTGCGCAAGGGCGTGGTCGTCAACATCGACTCGACGGTGGAAGCGGTGCGGCAGGCGGTGTCGGAGGCGGAGCAGGTGGCGGGGGTCGAGATCACCTCGGTGGTGGCGGGGATCGCGGGCGGTCATATCCGCGGCATCAACAGCCGCGGCGTGGTGGCGGTGTCCGGCAAGCACCGCGAGGTGAGCCAGGCCGACGTGGACCGCGCGCTGGAGGCCGCGAAGGCGGTGAACCTCCCGCCGGACCGCGAGATCATCCACGTGCTCCCGCAGACCTTCGTGGTTGACGATCAGGACGGCGTGAAGGAGCCGGTAGGCATGTCGGGGGTGCGCCTCGAGGTGGAAGTCCACCTCGTCACCGGGGCGGTCACCTCGGTGCAGAACGTGATCCGCAGTGTGAACCGCGCCGGGCTGACCGTCCAGGACGTCGTGCTGGAGCCCCTGGCCTCCTCCGAAGCCGTGGTCTCGCCCGAGGAGAAGGAGCTGGGGATCCTCCTGATCGATCTCGGCGGTGGCACCACCGACGCAGCCCTCTTCCGTGACGGCGCCATCTGGTACACCGGCATCCTCCCCCTCGGGGGTGACCACATCTCCAACGACATCGCCGTCGGTCTCCGCACGCCGACCTCCGACGCGGAGGAGCTGAAGAAGCGCTATGGGTGTGCGTTGACCGCGCTGGTGCGTGAGGACGAGACGGTCGACGTGCCGAGCGTGGGGGGCCGCAAGCCGCGCCAGCTCTCGCGCCAGATCCTCTCCGAGATCATCCAGCCGCGCGTGGAGGAGATCTTCACTCTCGTGGCCCGGGATCTCGCGCGGGCCGGGCTGCAAGACGTGGCCGCAGGGGGGGTGGTGGTGACCGGCGGGACCTCGATCATGCAGGGGGTGCCGGAGCTGGCGGAGCAGATCTTCGACCTCCCGGTGCGCCGCGGGGTGCCCGGAAATATCGGAGGACTGGCCGACGTGGTGCAAAGTCCCATATACTCGACCGCGGTGGGCCTGGCGCGTTACGGCGCCCGGGGGCAGCGATCCGGTGCGCCCATCGACGCGAGCGACGGCACACTCGGCTCCCGCCTCCGCGAATGGTTTGCGAAACTTTTCTAAACCGCGGAAGCAAGGAGGCGCAATGGAGCACGGACGTGGCCGGCGGCCGATGTTCGCGATGGAAGACGAGCGTGAAGTTGCAAAGATCAAGGTAATCGGGCTCGGCGGCGGCGGATCCAACGCCGTCAATCGCATGATGGCCGCGAAGTTCACCGGCGTCGATTTCATCATCGCCAATACCGACCTGCAGGCGCTCCGCTTGTCGCCCGCACCCCAGAAGATCCAGCTCGGGGCGCGACTCACGAGCGGGCTCGGCGCGGGCTCCAACCCCGAGGTCGGTCGCAACGCCGCGCAGGAAGACAAGGACACCATCAAGTCCATGCTGGAAGGCGCGGACATGGTGTTCGTCACCGCGGGCCTCGGCGGTGGCACCGGCACCGGCGCGGCGCCGGTGGTGGCGGCGATCGCCAAGGACCTCGGCATCCTCACGGTGGCGGTGGTGACCAAGCCCTTCCACTTCGAGGGACGCCGCCGCCAGCAGCAGGCGGAGAACGGCATGGCCGAGCTGCGCAACGTCGTGGACACGCTCATTACCATCCCCAACCAGCGTCTGCTCGCGGTGGTCGATCGCGGCACCCCGCTGATGGAGGCCTTCAAGGTCGCCGACACCGTGCTGCTCCAGGCCGTGCAGGGCATCTCGGATCTGATCCTGGTCCCCGGCCTCATTAACCTCGACTTCGCCGACGTGCGCACCATCATGTCGGGCATGGGCATGGCGCTGATGGGCGCGGGCACGGGCAAGGGGCAGAACCGCGCGCTCGACGCGGCCCAGAAGGCGGTGGCGAGCCCGCTGCTCGACGAGACGTCCATCGAGGGCGCGCGCGGCATCCTCATCAACTTCACGGGTGGCCCCGACATGGCCATCCACGAAGTGGAGGAGGCGGCAAAGATCGTTCAGGAAGCGGCGCACGAGGAGGCCAATATCATCTTCGGCGCGGTGATCGACGAGTCGCTCCAGGACGAGGTGCGCATCACCGTCATCGCCACCGGGTTCACGGAACGGAAGGTCGAGATGAGCCCGACCAGCAGCAAGGTGCTCGAGATGCCGCCGCGGCCGAGCCGCGCGCCCGTCCCGGGCCCGTCCTGGCGCCGCCGCCTCTCCGACGCGCGCGCCGAGAGCGGCGAGCCGATGGCCGAGGAGGATCTCGACGTGCCGGCCTTCCTGCGGCGGCAGGCCGACTGATTCGCGACGCTCCTTCCTCGGCGGCCGGCCGTGAGGTCGGCCGCCGAGGGAGGGGAGACCCTCACGGCGCGCGCGGCTCAGCGGCTCCCGCATGAGACAATGCGAGGGCCCATGGGCGCGCCCTTCCTCACCTCCTCGCTGCTCGAGCGCGCCGGGCTCCCCCATCTCTTCACCACGCGCCAATTTCCCGGAGTAGCCGGCTCGGGCGATTCGCCGGACGTGTTCACGCCCGAGGCCCAGCCGCTGCTCGCCGGCCGGGGCCTCGCGGCGCCGCCCGCGTTCCTTCGGCAGGTCCACGGCGCAGAGGTGATGGTGGCGGAGCACGCGGGGCGCCTGGGCGCCGCCGACGCCCTCGTGACCGAGCGTCGCGGCCTGCCGCTGGCCGTGTTCACCGCCGACTGCCTGCCCGTGCTGATCTACGACCCGACCCATCGCCGCCTCGCCGCGGCCCACGCGGGCTGGCGCGGCACCGTGCAGTCGGTAGTGCGGGCCGCGGTGGACCGGCTGGTCGAGGCCGGCTCCGAGGCCGACGGCCTCGCCGTCGCCATCGGCCCCTCGATCGGGCCGTGCTGCTACGAGGTGGACGTCCCCGTGATCAACCGCCTGCGGGCGGCCTTTCCGGGTGGCTGGGAACGCTGGGTGACGCCGAAGGGTCCCGGCAAGTGGATGCTCGACCTCTGGGCCGCCAACGAGGACCAGCTGACTGCCGCCGACGTCGATCCCGGCATGATCGAGAATTCCCGCCTCTGCACGGCCTGCAACGTGGACCGCTTCTACTCGTACCGGAAGGAGGGCTCGACCCGCCTCCGCCGGGTGGGTCGCCTCGTCACCCTCGCGGCGCTCCCAGGCTAACGAGATCACCATGCTAGAATCGCCCAACCGGACGGGGGTTTAGACGTGCCGGACGGGGGTGCAAGCGTGGCGGACGGTCAAGTCGATATCAAGGCGAACCTCGAGAAGGTCGAGCGGCGGGTCGAGCGCGCCTGCCGCCGGGCCGGGCGCGATCCATCCGCGGTCCTGCTGATCGCGGTGTCCAAGACGGTCGAGGTCGAGCGGATCCGCGCCGCGGTGGGAGCGGGGGTGGCTGCGCTCGGCGAGAACCGCGTGCAGGAGGCCAAGGAGAAAGTGGCCGCGCTGGGGCGACCGGTGCCCTGGCATCTCATCGGCTCGCTCCAGACCAACAAGGCCAAGGACGCGGTGCAGCTCTTCGACTGGATCCACTCGGTGGACCGTCTGGAGCTCGCGCAGGAGCTGGACAAGCGCGCGCATGCGATCGGGCGCACGGTGCGCGGCCTCCTTCAGGTGAATCTGGGCGACGAGCCGCAGAAGGGCGGCGCCGCGCCGGGCGACGTGAAGCGGCTGCTCGACGCGATGCGGGGCCTGCGTCACCTCGCGATACACGGCCTCATGGCGATCCCGCCCATGAGCGCGGATGCGGAGACGGCGCGGCCGTTCTTCCGGCGTCTCCGCGAGCTGCGGGACGCGACGGGGCTCGAGCACCTGTCGATGGGGATGAGCGCGGACTTCGAGGTCGCCATCGAGGAAGGGGCGACCATGGTGCGGGTGGGGACGTCGATTTTTGGTCCAAGGGAGACGCGGACGTGAGCATCAAGGGCAAGAAGGTCGGGTTCCTCGGGGCGGGCAACATGGGCGAGGCTCTGATCCGCGGCATGCTCCAGGCGGGGCTGGTGCCCGCGAGCTCCATCTTCGCGAGCGATCCCCAGCGCGAGCGCCTCGCCCACATCGCGCGGCAGTACGCCATCCGTGCCGTCGAGAGCAACGTGGACCTGGTGCGCGAGGCCGACGTGGTCGTGCTCGCGGTGAAGCCGCAGATCATGGCGACGGTGCTGGCGGAGATCGCGCCGGCGGTGGACGCGCGCAAGCTCTGCATCTCCGTGGCGGCGGGCGTCCCGACGGGGACGATCCGCTCGCACCTGGGCCGGCCGGTCCGCCTAATCCGTGTCATGCCCAACACGCCCGCCCTCGTGCTCGAAGGGGTGACCGCGATCGCGCGCGCCGACGGCCTCGAGCCGGGCGACCTCGAGACCGCGCAGGAGCTGTTCGGCGCGGTGGGCAAGGCGGTGCTGCTCGACGAGGACGCGCTGGATGCGGTGACGGGACTCTCCGGCTCCGGCCCGGCCTACGTCGCGATCGTCATCGAGTCGCTCGCCGACGGCGGCGTGAAGATGGGGCTCGATCGCGCCACCGCGATGACGCTGGCCGCCCAGACCGTGCTCGGCTCCGCCAAGCTCATCCTGGAGACGGGGGCGCACCCGGGGCAGCTCAAGGACATGGTGTCCTCGCCCGGCGGCACCACGATCGCCGGGATCGCCGCCCTGGAGGAGGGCGGGGTGCGGCGCACCTTCATCAGCGCGGTGGAGCGCGCCACCCTGCGCTCACGCGAGCTAGGGAGACCACGCTGACGTGCTGCCCTACAACTTCGTGCAGTTCATCGGCTGGCTGTTGGATCTCTACTCCTACGTCATCATCGCGGCCGCCCTCATCACCTGGGTGAGCCCGGACCCGCGCAATCCCATCGTCCAGTTCCTCTTCAAGGCCACCGAGCCCGTGCTGCGGCCCGTGCGCAACCTCTTGCCGCCGTGGAGGACGGGAGGCCTCGACCTCTCGCCGCTGATCGTCATCATCGCCATACAGTTCATCGAACGGGTGATCCTGCCGTCGCTGTACTGAGGAGGGGACCGTGCGCATCACACCCATGGACATTCGTCAGCAGCAATTCACGGTACGGATGTTCCGGGGCTTCGATGTCCAGGAAGTCGATACGTTCCTGGAGGACGTCGCCCAGGACTACGAGGCCTTGATCAAGGAGAACTCGCTGCTCAAGGAGCAGCTCGCGGTGCTGGAGGAGCGGACGCGCGGCCTGGAAGACCGCGAGAAGGTGCTCCAGCAGACCCTGGTGACTACCCAGCAGCTCACCGAGGAGATGAAGGACGGGGCGCGCCGCGAGGCGGCCCTCATCCTCCGCGAGGCCGAGCTCGAGGGCGAGAAGCTGCTCGAGTCGAACCGGTCCGAGGAGGCCGCGCTGCGCAATGAAATCCTCCAGCTCAAGCGCCAGCGCCGCCAGGTTGCCGAGGGGCTGCGCCAGACCCTCGAGATGTACCAGCGGATGATCGACCAGGACCTCAAGGAAGGCCCTGGGGCGGGCGAAGGGGACTGAGGCGGTCATGGCTGAGCACCTTGCCGTGCGCGTGCAGCCGGGCGCCTCCCGCGACGAGATCGTGGGCTGGCAGGGCGCGGCGCTCCGGGTGCGCGTAAGCGCGCCGCCCCAGGATGGCCGCGCGAACGCGGCGGTGGCGCGCCTGCTCGCCGCGGCGCTCGGCGTCGCCCCCTCCACGGTGGAGCTGGTGCGCGGCGCCGGCGGCCGCGACAAGATGTACCGCTTCCGAACCCTCGACGTCACGGCGGCGCGCGCCCGCCTCGGCGCGCGCGCGGCCGCCGATCGAGGCGCGCGGTGATCACCCCGCTTCGCTGGGACGGCGACCGACTGGTCCTCGTAGACCAGACGCGCCTGCCGGCCGAGGAGGTCGAGCGCGTCTGCGCGACCTGGCAGGAGGTGGCGGACGCGATCCGCACCCTGGTGGTGCGCGGCGCGCCCGCCATCGGCGTGGCTGCCGCCTTCGGTGTGGTGCTGGCCGCGCGGGCGAGCGCCGCGCGAGAGTTCGAGGCCTGGCAGGCCGACATCGAGGAGGCGGTGAAGGGCCTCGGCGCGACGCGACCCACCGCGGTGAACCTCTTCTGGGCGCTCGAGCGCATGCAGCGCCGCGTGCTCGCGGGACGCGGCCAGCCGCTGGAGGCCACGCGGACGGCGCTCGCCGCCGAGGCGCAAGCCATCCTCGACGAGGATCTGGCCGCCAATCGCGCCATGGGCGCCCACGGGGCAGCCTTGGTGCCCGAGGGTGCGCGCATCCTCACGCACTGCAACGCGGGAGCCCTCGCCACGGCAGGGTATGGCACCGCGGTCGGCATCATCCGCGCCGCGCACGAGCGCGGCAAGCTCGCCCTCGTCTGGGTGGACGAGACGCGGCCGGTGATGCAGGGCTCGCGGCTCACCGCCTGGGAGATGGTGAAGGAGGGGATTCCTCACCGCCTGATCTCGGACGTGGTGGCGGCTTCGGTGATGAAGCGCGGCGAGGTGGATCTGGTCGTCACGGGCGCCGACCGAATCGCCGCCAACGGCGACACCGCGAACAAGATCGGCACCTACGGCCTGGCCGTGCTCGCGCGACATCACGGCATTCCCTTCTACGTGGCGGCGCCCTCTTCGACCATCGATCCCTCGATCCCCTCCGGGGCCTCCATCGTGATCGAGGAGCGCGACGCCGCCGAGGTGCGGCAGGTCGCAGGCCGCCCGACCGCGCCGGCGGCGTCGCCCGTGTACAACCCCGCCTTCGACGTGACGCCCGCCGAGCTGATCACCGCGATCGTGACCGAGCGGGGCGTGTTCCGGCCGCCGTACGCCTTCTAGCCAGACGGTACGCAGGGCCACGCGGTGAACCGCGCCATCGAGTCGGCGCGCCGCTATCACGATCAGACGGCGCACTCGCCCCAGTCCGTGCGCGCGAGCGGGCATCGGCTCATCTGGGAGATCCAGCCCTCGCCGTTCAAGATCTACGCGGATCTCGAGCCGCTGACGCTCCCACGTGATCTGCCCGCTCTCCAGATGGATACCTTCGGGGCCCTCGCCGCGGTGGGACAGGGCGCCGCCCCGTTGGATCTGGCGCGCCTCGCCGCCCTCCTCTTCTTCTCGGCCGGTATCACCCGCACCAAGGAGTATCCGGGCGGCGGTCGCCAGTTCTTCCGAGCCGCGCCCTCCACGGGCGCGCTCTACCAGACCGAGATCTACGTCGTCACGGGCGACGTCGCGGGGCTCGAGGCCGGCGTTTATCACTTTTCGCCGGGGGACTTCGCCCTCCGCCGTCTGCGCGCCGGCGACTTCCGCGGCGCCCTCGCCGTGGCCACGGCCGACGACACGATCGGCTCCGCCCCGGCCACCGTGATCGCCACGGCGATCTACTGGCGCAACACGTGGAAGTACCAGGCGCGCGGCTACCGGCATCTCTTCTGGGATTCCGGGAGCCTCCTCGCCAACCTCCTCGCCGCCGCCGTCGCGCTGGAGGTGCCCGCGCGCCTCGTCACCGGCTTCGTCGAACGCGAGGTCAACGGCCTGCTGGGCCTCGACGCCGAGAAGGAGGGCGCCCTCGTCCTCGCCCCGCTGGGCCGCGAGGGCGCCCCCGCCTCCATCGCGCCCATGGTCGCGCAGCTCACCCATCGCGTGGTGCCGCTGTCCTCGCGCGAGGAGGACTACCCGACGCTGCGCGACGCGTACGCGAATTCGTCGCTCGAGTCCGAGGCCGAGGTCTTGGGCTGGCGGGAAATGGGCGCGGGTGCCGGGATGTCCGCGGGTGGGGGGAGAGCGGGGGCCATTTCTGGGCCCCCGCTAATGGCGAATGCCCCCGCTCTCCCCCCGTCTGTGGACATTGCGTTGCCGGCCCCGAGTCTGACCAGCCCTCGCAGTCTGGGCGAGACGATCATGCGGCGTGGCTCGACGCGGCAGTTCTCCGGCGAGGCCATCACGGCGCAGGAGTTGTCCAACGCGCTCTATCACGGCGCGCGAGGGTGGGTCGCGGACGTGTCCCGGGGTGCCGTCGAGCTCTTCCTGAACGTGCACGCGGTGGAGGGGATCGCGCCGGGCGCCTATCACTACGGGCCGGATCCGCATGCCCTCTCGCTCGTTCGCGCGGGGGACTTTCGTGAGGAGTCGGCCTTCCTCACGCTCGAGCAAGCGCTGGGAGGCGCCGCCAGTGCCACCGTCTTCTTCCTCGCCGATCTCCGCGCGCTCCTCGCTCGCTGGGGCAATCGCGGCTATCGCCTCGCCAACCTCGAGGCGGGGTACGCGGGTGGGCGGCTCTATCTCGCGGCCTATGCACAGGGGTTCGGCGCCAGTGGGCTCACGTTCTACGACCGCGCCGTCGTCGACTTCTTCTCGCCGGCCGCCGCCGGGCTCGACGCCATCTTCGTCACCGCGCTGGGGCGATCCGTCACGGGCCGGCCGCGTACGCTGGTCGCGCCGCCCGCGCCGCCGCGCCCATAGGGCGAGCGGCCGCCGCGGTGTGCTAACGTGGAACGGATTCACATGACGAGGACAAGGAGCGCTTCATGAAGAAGTATCAGCTGATGGCCCCTGGCCCGACGCCCGTGCCCCCCAATGTGCTGCTCGCCATGGCGCAGCCGATGATCCATCACCGCACCCCGGAGTACGACGCGCTGTTCTCGGAGATTCGTGCCGGGCTCAAGCGGCTCTTCCAGACGAAGCAGGAGGTCATTCCCTTCACGTCCTCCGGCACCGGCGCCATGGAGGCCGCATTCGTCAACACGCTGTCTCCCGGAGACACCGCCCTCGTCCTCACCGCGGGCCGCTTCGGCGAGCGCTGGGAGGACATCGCCAAGGCCTACGGCATCAGCGTCGTACGGGTGGCGGCTTCCTGGGGTGAGACGGTGTCGGCCGAGACGATGGCCGATGCGCTGCGCCAGCATCCTGAGGCCAAGGCGGTCTTCATGACGCACAGCGAGTCCTCCACCGGCGTGCTCCACGACGTGCGCGGCATCGCGGCCGTCACGCGGGGCACCGACGCCATCTGCGTCGTGGACGCGGTGTCGAGTCTGGGTATCGCGGAGCTCGCCATGGACGCGTGGGGCGTGGACCTGGTGGTGTCGGGCTCGCAGAAGGGCCTGATGCTGCCGCCGGGCCTGTCCTTTTGCGCTCTCTCCGACAAGGCCTGGAAGCATGTGAAGGCCTCCCGTCTGCCGAAGTTCTATTTCGACCTCACCGAGGAAGCCAAGGCGGTCGCGCAGGGGGAGGCCCACTTCACCCCGGCGGTGTCCATCATGCTCGGTCTCCGCGAGGTGCTCCGGATGCTGGAGCAGGAAGGCCTGGGCAATGTACTGAAGCGCCACGATCGGCTCGCCCGTGCGACGCGGGCGGGCGTGGAGGCACTGGGGCTGTCGCTCTTTCCCAAGGCCACACCTACGCCGTCGCTCACCGCGGTGGTGGCGCCCGGCAAGGTAGACAGCGAGCACGTGCTTTCCAGCTATTCGACGTCGCATAACATCACGATCGCGGGGGGGCAGGGAAAGCTCAAGGGCAAGGTGTTCCGTCTCGGCCACATGGGGTACGTGGCCGAGTTCGACGTCATCACCGCGCTCTCCGCGTTGGAGCAGGTGCTCCAGGAGCTGGGGCACCCGGTCGACTGGGGCGCCTCGGTGCGCGCCGCCCAGAAGGTGTTCGCCGAGCGCGGCTGACAGGGCCCGGCCAGGGGGAGGGGCGAGCGATGTGGCTAACCATATTCCTGCTCGTCATCGGCTTGCTCGCGGGAGTCCTGTATCTCGTCGCGGTCAGGCGCGGAATGTCTCCTGACGAGCCCGAAAAGGGGCGAGACAAGAACCAGCGCCACTTTCGAGACCCGGGCCCCCCGGGCTGGTAACCGAGGCGGGAGCCGGTCTCCCGAGCCTAGGCAGAACGCGCCCCCTTCCGGTAACATAGCGCGTTGGCCATGGCACTCCGACTCTTCCTCATACGGCATGCGCAGACGGTCTGGAACCGTGACCGCCGGTACCAGGGGTGGCAGGACTCTCCCCTGTCCGAGGTGGGGCGGGCCCAGGCCGAGGCAGTGGCCCGGGCCCTCAGCCGGGAGCCCTTGAAGGCCGTGTACTCGAGCACGCTGGGCCGTGCCCGCGAGACCGCCGAGGCCATCGCCGCCGCCCAGGGCCTGGCGGTGCGCGAGGATGCCGATTTCCGGGAGATGGCCTTCGGCGCGTGGGAGGGGCTCTGCTTCGATGACTGTAAGGCCAAGGATCCCGACCGCTTTCGCCTCTGGGCGGACGCTCCGCACCGCTTCGTGCCGCCGGGCGAAGGGGAGACGCTCGACGACGTCCGCACCCGTGTGCTCGCCGGGCTCGAGCGGCTGCGCCGCGAGCACGACGGGCAGAGCGTGTGCCTGGTGGCGCACGGCATCTCCGCTCGCATCATCATCCTCGAGGCCCTGGGCCTGCCGCTCGAGCGGATCTGGTCCATTCACCTCGCGTCCACCGGTATTTCCGAGCTCGAGTTTCGCCACGACTGGACGGCCCTGCACCGGATGAACACCCTGGTGCACCTGGACGCCGTTCCCGTCGCCCGCTGACAGGGCGCCCGCATCATGGAGCGCCGGCCGCCGCAGACTCAGCTCCCCAAGGGCGTGAAGATCTATCTGCCCGACGAGGCCGCCGTCAAGCGCGTGGTGGAGGAGCGCCTGCTCGGCGTGTTCCGCCGCTGGGGCTATCGCGAGGTGGTGACGCCGACCTACGAATACTTCGACGTCCTCTCCAAGGGCACGGACGTGGACCTGCAGGAGGGCATGTTCAAGCTGGTCGACCGCGAGAGCGGCCGGCTCCTCGCCCTCCGCGCCGACATCACGCCGCAGATCGCCCGCATCGTCGCGAGCCGGCTGCGCGACGAGCCCAAGCCCCTGCGCCTGGCGTATGTCACCAACGTGTTCCGCGATGCCGAGCCCCAGGTGGGCCGCTATCGCGAGTTCTACCAGGCCGGCGTGGAGCTGGTGGGCCTGCCCAACCCCGAGGGTGACGCCGAGATGATCGCCATGACCGTGGAAGGGCTGCAGGCGCTCGGGCTGTCAGATTTCCAGTTGGATGTGGGGCAGACCGACTTCTTCCGCGGCATGCTGGAGGACCTGGGCGCCGATCTCGAGACCGCGCGCGACCTCCGCTCGGCGCTCGGCCGCAAGGACGTCTCCGCGCTGGAGCGGCGTGTGGCCGCGCTGGGGGCCCCCGCTGCCGTGACCGAGGCGCTGCTCGCGCTGCCGACGCTCTACGGCCGCGGCGACGTGCTGGAGCGCGCGGAGCGCCTGGTGAAGAACGCCCGCTCCGAGGCCGCCCTCGCCAATCTGGCCGAGGTGTACCGGCTCCTTCGCCTCTACGGCCTGGCCGACAGCGTGCTACTCGACCTCGGCGAGGTGCGCGGCTTCGACTACTACTCCGGCGTGCACTTCGAGGCCTATGTGTCCGGCCTCGGCGCACCCCTGGTGGGCGGCGGCCGCTACGACCAGATGCTCGGCCGCTTCGGCTACGATTGCCCGGCCACGGGCTTCGCGTTCGAGGTGGGCCGCGCCCTCCTGGCGCTGGAGTCGCAGGGCGCGCGGCCGGAGCTGGGAGGCCCGGACTTCTACATCATCGACTTCACGCCAGAGAAGACCCAGGCCCTCGCCCTCGCCCGGCGCTATCGCGACCTCGGGGCGGCGGTGGCCCGGGACATCATCAGCCGTGGGCTCGAGGCGTCGCTGGCCTATGCGCGCCAGCAGCGCGCGCGCTGGGTGCTCGTGATCGGGGAGCCGGGCCGTCGCGCCGACGAGGTGCGCGTGCTCGATCTCCGCGCCGAGGCCCCGGGCGGGCAGGCGGACGGCGAACGCGTCGTTTCAGCCAGCGCCCTTCTCGCCGAGCCGGAGAAGTACTTTGCGGGTCTGAAGGAGACAGGTCATGCCTAACATCGTGGTGGTCGGCGCGCAGTGGGGAGACGAGGCCAAAGGCAAGCTGGTGGACGTGCTGGCCTCACACGTGGACGTGGTGGTGCGGTATCAGGGCGGCAACAATGCCGGCCACACCGTCATCGTGGGCCGCGAGAAGTTCGTGTTCCAGTCGCTGCCCTCGGGCATTCTCCGCCCCGGCTGCCGCTGCGTGATCGGCTGCGGCGTCGTGGTCGATCCCGCGTCGATGATCGAGGAGATGGAGGCGCTGGTGCAACGGGGGGTCTCCCTCGACGGGAACCTCTACATCTCGAAGAACGCGCACCTGATCATGCCCTATCACCCGGCGCTCGACCGCGCCTTCGAGTCCAAGGCGGGCAAGCGGCGCATCGGCACCACCGGCAAGGGCGTGGGCCCCGCGTACGCCGACAAGGCCGCGCGCGTCGGCATCCGCATGGCCGATCTCCTGGACGAGAGGCTCTTCCGGGAGAAGCTCGAGTACAACGTCATCCAGAAGAACCGCATCCTGCGGGAGATCTACGACGCGGAGACCTTCTCGGTGGAGGGCATCCTGGGTCCCTATCTTCGCTTCGCGGGGTGGCTCGCACCCTACATCACCGACACCGCGCTGCTGCTCTCCCAGTGGATGGACGCCGGCCGGTCGGTGCTGTTCGAGGGGGCTCAGGGCACCATGCTCGACATCGACCACGGGACCTACCCTTTCATCACCTCGTCCAGCACCACCGCGGGGGGCGCGTGCACCGGCAGCGGCATCCCGCCCACCAGGATCGACGGCTGCCTGGGCATCTCGAAGGCCTACTGCACGCGGGTGGGCGAGGGGCCATTCCCCACGGAGGTGCACCTCGAGACGGCGGACCTCTTGCGGTCCCGAGGCAACGAGTACGGGGCGGTGACGGGTCGGCCGCGCCGCACCGGATGGGCGGACGCGGTGGCGCTCCGCTACGCCGTGCGCATCAACGGCATGGACACGCTCGCCATCACCAAGCTCGACGTCCTGGACGCCTGCGAGACGGTGAAGATCTGCACGGGCTACCGCTACCAGGGCGACCTCCTCACCGAGTTCCCCGAGGAGGAGCGCATCTGGCACGAGGCCGAGCCGGTATACGAGGAGCACTCCGGCTGGCAGACCTCCACCCAGGGACTGCGCGATTACGCGGAGCTGCCCACCAAGGCGCGCGAGTACCTCGAGCGCCTCTCCGAGCTGATTGGCGTGGGCTTCGGCGTGGTCTCCACGGGGCCCGAGCGCGACGAGACCATTCTCATGCCGGAGTCGCCGCTCACGCAGTGGTATCCGAGCCTTCGCGGCTCGATTCCTCCTCGCTAGCGGGCGGCGGATCGTCGACCGGTAATCCTTACCTTCGGCTTCGTGTAACTCCTGCCCGGTCGCGCGTAGGCAGGCACGGTAGTGGCCCGAAAAGACGCGCCCGCCCGGTGGCATGCGGGTTGCCCTGGATAGGGCGTGATGCGGATCCTGACGCCACGGCGCGGGCTTATCCTCGGCGGGCTCGCGGCCGTCGTGCTGATCGCGCTCGCCCTCGTCACCTACGCCGCGACCGAGCTCTCGCGCTTCGGTCGCGCCGAGGCGCGGCGCGGCCAGCTGATCTACGCGGGGCCGCAGGTGCTGCGCCCGGGCGTTCACGTGGGCATGGCGGATGTGGCCGGCTTGCTGACCCGGCTGGGCTATCAGGAGACGCGCAGCGCGCCCGCGGCGCCGGGCCAATTCCGCCGGGGGGCGACGTCCTGGGACATCGCGCTGCGTCCCCCCTCCGTCGGCGTGAGCGAGCAGGTTCCGCGCGTCCGGCTCGAGCTCCAAGGCGACCGCATCGCGCGCATCCGCCGCGGCCAGGCCGAGGTCCCGAGCCTGGTCTTGCCGCCCGAGGTGCTCACGAGCGCCGGTGCGGTGCCGGGCGAGACCTACCGTCCGGTGCGTCTCGCCGAGGTACCCCGGATCCTTCGTGACGCGGTCCTGGCGGCCGAGGACGATCGCTTCTACGAGCATGGCGGTCTCGATGCCCGCGCGCTGCTGCGCGCGCTGTGGTCCAACATGCGCGCCGGCCGGGTGGTGGAGGGTGGGAGCACCATTACCCAGCAGCTCGTGAAGAATCGCCTGCTGAGCCCGGAGCGCACCGTGCTGCGCAAGGCCCAGGAGGCATGGCTGTCCACCGCGCTGGAGTGGCGCTACTCGAAGGACCAGATCCTCGAGACCTATCTCAACGAGATCTATCTCGGCCACTGGGGAGCGGGGCCGGTGCGCGGCGTCGGGGCGGCCGCGCGCGTCTATTTCAGGAAGGAGCCCTCCCAGCTGACCCTCGGCGAGGCGGCCACGCTGGCCGGCATGATCCGCGCGCCGAACGTGGTCTCGCCGGCCGCCAGCGTCGAGAAGGCGCGGGCCCGGCGCGACGTGGTGCTGGCCCGCATGCGGGACCTGGCGATGATCAAGCCGGCCGACTTCGAGCGCGTCCGCCGCGAGCCCGTGCGCGCACCCGCGGGTCCGCCGCCGGGCCTGGTCGCCCCGTACTTCGTGGACTACGTGCAGCAGGAGATCGCGCGGCGCGGCGACGAGGACACGGACGCCGACCCCGCCGGCCTGATCACCACGCTCGACGTGCCGCTGCAGCGCTTCGCCGAGGCGGCAGTGGCGCGCGGGCTCGACGAGCTCGAGACGCGCGTTCCGCGGCTCCGGCCCCGCGGCGCCGGCGACCGCGTCCAGGTCGTGCTCCTCGCGGTGGACCCGGCGACTGGCGGCATCCGCGCGCTCGTGGGCGGACGGGACTATCGCACGAGCCCCTTCAACCGCGCGGGGCTGGCCCGGCGGCAGCCAGGCTCCGCCTTCAAGCCCTTCGTGTACCTGGCCGCGCTGTCGGCCCGCGAGAACGGTCCGGCGTTCACCCTCGCCTCCCATGTCGAGGACGCACCCGTCACGCTGACCGTGGACGGGAAGCCCTGGACTCCGCGGAACTACTCGGATCGCTACGAGGGAGAGGTGTCCGTGCGGCGCGCGCTCGAGGCCTCGCTCAACGGCGCCACCGTGCGCATCGCCCAGACGGTCGGGCTGCCCGCCATCATCGACGCGGCGCGCCGGATGGGCATCGAGAGCGATCTCAAGCCGGTCCCCGCCATCGCGCTGGGCGCGTTCGAGGTCACGCCCGTCGAGCTGGCGCGCGCGTACATTCCCTTCGCCGCGGGCGGACAGGCGCGTCCGGTGAGCGCGCTCGCGAGCGACGGGCGCGGCGAGGAGCCGCCGCGTCAGGCCATCTCGCCGGCGGAAGCCTATCTGCTCACCGCGGCGCTGCAGGGCGTGATCGACACGGGGACTGGCGCGGGTGTGCGGGCGATGGGCCTGGATGCCCCCGTCGCGGGGAAGACGGGTACCACCAACGATGGACGCGACGCCTGGTTCGTGGGCTATAGCTCGAACCTGGTCACGCTCGTCTGGGTGGGCTTCGACGACGGCCGGCCGCTCGGACTCAGCGGCGCGGAGGCGGCGGCCCCCATCTGGACCGAGTTCATGAAGCGCGCGCTGGCCACGTATCCCCCCACGCCGTTCGCGCCTCCCGACGGTGTCGAAACCGCGCGCATCGATCCCACCACCGGCAAGCGGGCGACCGAGGCCTGTCCCGAGGTGCGCACCGAGGTATTCCTGGTCGGCAGCGAGCCCGGGCTGTGCGAGCTCCACGGCACCGTGGTCGACCGGGTGCATCGGTGGTGGGACCGCGTCTGGGACTGGTTCAGGCGCTGATCCCCGCCTAACCGCCTAAGTCCGCGCGCCGCTTGACCGCCTCTGGCCCGGCGGCTACTCTTGGCGGACTGGAGGGGCCCCGACGTGAGGTGTCCGCGCTGCCAGACCGATAACCGGGCCGACGCCCGCTTCTGCGAGGAGTGCGGCGCCCGGATGGAGCAGATGTGCCCCTCCTGCGGGCACCCGGTCGGCGCCGGCAAGAAGTTCTGCGGGAACTGCGGGAGCTCCCTCACCGAGAAGGCCGTGACGGCCGCGCGCCCGGCGGCGCCGGCCCCCGAGAGCTACACCCCGAAGTACCTCGCGGACAAGATCCGCCTCAGCCGCTCGGACATGGCCGGTGAGCGGAAGCAGGTGACGGTGCTCTTCGCTGATCTCAAGGGCTCGATGGAGCTGCTCGCCGACCGCGATCCCGAGGAAGCGCGCCGGCTCCTCGACCCCGTGCTCGAGCGGATGATGGAGGCGGTGCACCGCTACGAAGGCACGGTGAACCAGGTCATGGGCGACGGCATCATGGCCCTGTTCGGCGCGCCGCTCGCCCACGAGGACCACGCGGTGCGGGCCTCCTACGCGGCGATCCGCATGCAGGATACGGTGGGCCACTACGCCGAGGAGCTGCGCCGCAACCAGGGCATCGACGTGCAGATCCGCGTGGGATTGAACTCGGGCGAGGTCGTGGTGCGCTCGATCGGCAGCGATCTGCACATGGACTACACTGCGGTGGGCCAGACCACGCATCTGGCCGCGCGCATGGAGCAGCTCGCCCGGCCCGGCACCACGCTCATCACCAACTACACGCTGCGCCTGGCCGAGGGCTACGTCGAGGTGAAGGCGCTGGGGCCCGTGCCGGTGAAGGGCATGACCGACCCCATGGAGATCTTCGAGGTCGTGGGGGCGGGGCAGGTGCGCTCGCGCATGCAGGCCTCGGCCGCCCGCGGCCTCTCGCCCTTCGTGGGCCGCGATACCGAGCTCGATCGCCTCCGCCAGGCGCTCGAGCGCGCGCGGAAGGGACACGGGCAAGTGGTGGCTCTCGTGGGCGAGCCCGGCGTGGGCAAGTCGCGGCTCTTCTGGGAGTTCACGCACTCGCACCGCACTCAGGGCTGGCTGATGGGCGAGGCCGCCGCGGTCTCGTACAGCAAGCTGACACCCTACTTCCCGGTGGTGGAGTTCCTACGGCGCTACTTCCAGATCGACGAGCGCGACGACGCTCGCCGCATCCGCGAGAAGGTGACGGGCAAGCTCCTCACACTCGACGAGGCCCTGCGACCGACGCTGCCCGCCTTCCTGACCCTCTTGGACGTGCCGGTGGACGATCCGGAGTGGCCGGGCCCCGACTCCCCCCAGCGCCGCCAGCGCATCCTCGACGCGCTCAAGCGCCTGCTCCTGCGCGAGAGCCAGGTGCAGCCGCTGCTCCTCGTGTTCGAGGACCTGCACTGGATCGACTCGGAGACGCAGGCCTTCCTGGACAGCCTGGTCGAGAGCCTCCCCACCGCGCAGATTCTCCTGCTCGTGGGTTACCGGCCCGAGTACCAGCACAACTGGGCGAGCCGCAGCCACTACACCCAGCTTCGCCTGGACCCGTTGCCGCCGGCGACCGCCGGCGATCTCCTCAAAGGGCTGCTGGGCCAGCACGAGAGCCTGGTCCCGGTGAAGCGCCTGCTCATCACGCGCACCGAGGGGAACCCGTTCTTCCTCGAGGAGTGCGTGCGCACGCTGGTGGAGACCCAGGTCCTGGTCGGGGACCGGGCCGCGTATCGGCTCGCCAAGCCGCTCAACGCGATCCAGGTGCCCGCGTCCGTGCAGGCGGTCATCGCCTCCCGCATCGACCGGCTCGATCCCGACGACAAGCGCCTGCTCCAGGCCGCCTCCGTCATCGGCAAGGACGTGGCGTTCACGCTGCTGACCGCCGTGGGCGAGATGCGCGAGGAGGAGCTGCGCCAGCGGCTCACGCGGCTCCAGCAGGCCGAGTTCCTGTTCGAGACGGGCCTCTTCCCGGACCTCCAGTACACGTTCACGCACGCGCTCACTCACGGGGTCGCCTACGGCGGCCTTCTCCAGGAGCGGCGGCGGACACTCCACGCGCGCATCCTCGAAACCATGGAGCGGCTCTACGGCGAGCGCCGCGCGGACCAGATCGAGCTGCTCGCCGACCACGCGTTCAAGGGCGAGGTGTGGCCGAAGGCGGTGACGTATCTGCGTCAGGCGGGGGCCAAGGCGGCGGGGCGCTCGGCCAATCGTGAGGCGGTGGCGCTGCTCGAGCAGGCCCTGGTGGCCCTCGCCGGGCTGCCGGAGGGGCGCGAGACCAGCGAGGCGGCCATCGACGTGCGACTCGAGATGCGGCCGCCGCTCCTGCAGCTCGGCGAGCTTCAGAAGGCGCTCGCGCTGTCCCAGCAGGCCGAGAACATGGCCAAGCTGATCAGCGACGAGTCGCGGCTGGCCCGCGTCTACACCTATCTCGTCAACTACCACTACCTCAAGGGCGAGCCGGACGCCGCCATCGCCTACGGCGAGCGCTGCCTGGCCATCGGCGAATCGGGGCAGGACGTGGCGCTCCAGGCGCTCGCGCGCGGCTACATGGGCTACTCGTACCACGCGCAGGGCCGGTACCGCGAAGCCGAGGCGGTGCTCATGCAGAACGTGGAGCGGCTCGAGGAGGTGCGGGGCCGGGAGAGCGGTCCGCAGACCACCGTGTCCTACACCTCTTCCACGGGCTGGCTCGCCTTCGCGCTGGCGGAGCTGGGGGAGTTCGATCTCGCCGCCACGTATGCCGAGATCGGCCAGCGCGCGGCGGAGACCGATCGCCACGCCTACGCCCAGGCCATCGCGTGGACGCTGGCGGGCCTCGTCGCCCTGCGCCGGGGCCACATGGACAAGGCCCTGCATCTCCTCGAGCGGAGCCTGGAAGCCTGCCTCGAGAAGCAGCTTACGGTGTGGCGGCCGCTCCCGTCCTCGCTGCTGGGGCTCACGCGCGCGCGGGTGGGGCGCGCGGAGGACGGCCTCCCGCTGCTCGAGGACGGCGTGCGTCTCACCGAGGAGCTGGGCGTCAAGGCCTACCTTGCGAGCTGGACGGTGAACCTCGCCGGCGGGCTCCTCGCCGCGGGGCAGCCCGAGCGCGCGCGCGAGACCGCCCAGCGCGCCCTCGATCTCGCGCTCACGCACAAGGAGCGTGGGCACCAGGCCTACGCCCTCCGGCTGCTCGGCGAGCTGGCCGTACGCTCCGACCCGCCCGATCTCACGCGGGCGGAGAAGGATCTCACCCAGGCCCGCACCCTGGCCGAAGAGCTTGGCATGCGCCCGCTCCTGGGCCGCATCATGCTCTCGCTCGGGGAGATGCATCGCGTGGGCGGCGATCACGCCAAGGCGGAGACCCATATCTTCCGTGCCATCACGCTCTTCCGCGAGATGGACATGCGCCACTGGCTGGAAGAGGCGGCCACGCAGCTCAAGGCGCTGGGCCATCTCCTCGTGATCGCGCACTATAACCTCGGGCTTTTCGACTTCCTGAAGGAGCGCTTCGACGCCGACCAGGACGTGACCGTCGTCCTCGACCGGCGCAAGGGCGAGCGGCGCCGGGCCGGCCCCTCGCCCGGCGCCGATCGACGCGGCCGCGAGCGCCGCCGCACCGCCGTCGTCATCGATGGCGCGCTCCGGCTGCAGGGCTTCGTGGTGATCCCGCACGAGGACACCGGCGCGGGCATGCCCACCGAGGGCAAGCCCCGCAAGAAGAGCTAGGCATGGTCCCCATCGTCGCCCGTGCGCTCGCGCTCCTGGCGGTCAGCGTCGTGCTGCTCGGCATCGCGCTCCTGCTCCCCGCCGGCACCGAGGTGTCCGGGGGCGGGCGCTCGCTCCGCGTGGTTCTCGTGCTCGCCGCGCTCGTGCTCGGGCTCTTCACCCTCGTGATGGTGCTGCTGGCGGGACCGTAGCGGGGGGCGCCCCGCGGCAGTGTAGACTTTCTCCCACCATCCCGGCATGGACCGCCGCCACTTCCTGCTGACCCCCCTGGCGAGTGCCTTCGCCAGACCACTGGCCGCCATGGCGCAGGTGAGCCCGGGAACATACCGACTCGGCATACTGACGCCTGGGGCTTGCGCGACGACGTCGGCCCTGAGTACGACGCGGGCCGTCGCGGCCTTCCTGCGCGAACACGGATACGTCGAAGGCCGGAATCTGGCCATCGAGTCGCGATGCGCCGAAGGGAAGCTTGACCGGCTTCCCGGACTAGCAGAATCACTCCCTCGTCTTCCGGTGGACGTGATCCTCGCGCTCAGCCCTGTGGCAGTCCAGGCGGCGAAGCGCGCGACTACGACCATTCCCATCGTCATGCTGTTGACCTACAGCGACCCCGTGGAGCTCGGCTTTGTCACAACTCTCGCGCACCCAGGCGGCAATATCACGGGAGTCGTCCTCGCGGCCGAGCCTGCCATGGCCGGCAAGCGGCTCGAGCTGATCAAGGAGGCGGTGCCGCGCGCTGTCAGGATTGCGATCCTGACCACTCGAGAGGCAGGCTCTCGGACGCAGGTAGAGTGGGCGCAGAGGGCAGCGTCCTCGCTCGGCGTCAAGTTGATCCCGGTCGAGCTCCTTGATGGAGACTACGAGGGCGCATTTGCGAAGATGACGGCGCAACGTGCGGAAGCGCTGGTTGTTGTGACCAGTGTCCTGCTCGCCAATGGCCGTGAGCGAATCATCGAGCTTTCCGCCAAGCATCGTCTGCCGACGATTCACGACTGGAGCGAAGATGCCGAAGCCGGGGGTCTCATGACATATGGTGGAAGCCTTCGCGGGACTGCGCGCCGTCTGGCCGTCTACGTCGAGCGCGTCTTCATGGGAACGAATCCCGCCGAACTGCCCGTGGAGCGCGCGACAAGCTTTGAGCTCGTCATCAACCTCAAGACCGCCAAGGCCCTCGGCCTCACCATCCCGCCGTCGCTACTGGCGCGGGCGCACCAAGTGATCGAGTAAGACGGTTCTATTCACTCGTCCTCCGGCCCGATGAAGGCGCCCGCAGTCCTCGTGACAGATGCGCGGCAAGTACGCTACGCGCCCACGAACCGTTAGCTCAGTTGGCAGAGCACCTGACTCTTAATCCGACCAAGGGGGCTCGGTAGGTCGCACACTTACCGGGCCCCTCTCGCGTCTTCGTGTGGCCTGGGTCTTCACAGCACACGTCCATCATCCGTTCGTCGCGCCACATCGGCCCCAGGCCGAAGGTGGGATCGCATGAGCGCCTGAGGGCGTGCTCTCTTGAGGACTCGCAGCCGAAGTTCTGGCCGGCCAACGTCGATAACTTTTGCACCCTTACTGACTAGGAAAATATACATAGAGGCTCCTTATCGGACGCGTGCTTAACCGCGACTCTCCCGCTGGCATATTTCATGCGCGCCACGGACGAAACCAGCGTCGTTGACTCTCGTCAGTCCATGACACCTTCGGCGCTTGGGCCATTCCACTAATGCGGGAGGTGCGGCATGACAGCATTTCGGATGTTCGCCTTCGGACTCGCGGTCTCCTTCCTCGTCGGAAGCAGTGTCGGGACCGCGGTCGCCCAGAAACCGACCACCGGTGCCGGCATGGGAAGCGCGACCACGGCCCCGGGGAGTGGAAAACGCGCCGCTGCCGCGACCTCGCGCCTCTCCGCGCCCGGTCAGGCCACTCCCCCCAGCGGCGTGACGCCAGGCGGCGGAAATACCGGCACCGTGCCGACCACGAAGAAGAAGTAGCTCGAACGATTCTGAGCGTGATCGCGAGTCACGCGGTCACGCTCAGGGCTCGGTCGCACTCGCCTAGACACTCGGCGGTGGATCTGCGCTCGGTTCGGCGACAGTCACTCGATCACCTGATCCGCGCACGCCAGCACCGACGGCGGGATGGTCACGCCGAGGGCCTTGGGTCTTGAGCTCAACGACTAGTTCGGACTTGGTCGGGTGTTCCACTGGGAAGGTCGCCGGGCTTCGCTCCCGTGAGAATTCGATTCACAAGGCCGGCCGCCCGAGATCACACCTCATCCAGCAGGATCCCGTATGACAGCAGGATCCCGTACGACAGGAGGCCGCCGGCCTCTGCATAGTGACGTCCAATGAACATGCTTGGGAGACGAAGCCGAAGCGCGAGATCCGCAATCCTTACACGAGCCAAGACCACAAGCGCTCCGCCTTGAGCGCACGCGACGGCGGTCCCCGCTCGGCATGGGATGTCGCATGGCTGGCCCGAACAACGAACGCGACGAAAACCAGCGTTACCTGCAAGACGAGCCTCCGCCCTGCTAGCTGATACAGACGTGGGTCCGGCGTGATGATCCAACCTGAATCCCGCTCGCGAGTTGAATCGATGTCACCATCGCGGCCATCGCCTAGTTTCCAACCCCGAAGAGCGCCTCGTCCATGCGGCCACCAACCGCGAGCACCGCGCCCTCGAATGGCAATGAGATCGGTCGGATGCCCCCCCCCCGGGGGGGCACGACTTTTCGGTTCAAATCTCCCGAGCATTCACGTCAGGGAGGCCTGCGCGGTTTCGATCTCCGGGCGGATGACACCACAAGCCCAGTTGACGTCCCCCGATGTGAGCCCGAGCGGCTCGCCATGCGAACGCCCGTCAAGAGCGCGAACTCCACGAGATCTGCCGGCGTCGTGTTCCGGCTCTTGCGGCAGGCCTCGACGAGGCCCTGCACCTCCTCGGTCATGAGCCAGCGGAGCCCGTTTGCGGCTCCTTCCCCGTGTCGATCTCCGGCACCTCGGCGATGAGCTTTCCATCGCTTCGGCTAGCGGAGGAGATGACGACGCATCGCGAGCGGACGCTCAATCCGCGAGCCGCCCGGCCTTCCACGTGACGATCCGATCCGCGGTGAGGGAGGTGAGGGAGTATCGGCCCCCGAGCGCGTCCTTGAGATGGCCGGCGATCCAGGCGCTCTGGCGGACCGGCCGCTTGCGCGACTGGAGTTCGAGCAGTCGATTACCCCTGCGAGTTGTGGCACCGCGTGATGTTGACCCCTGCTACACTGCTGCGCGACGTGCCTGGCTCGCCGGCCCCCAACGGCGCCTCCAAGCTGAAAGGAGGTTCGAAGCGATACGGCCCCCGCAAGAAGAGGACACGAGTCCGACCTGCATCCCGAGAAGACGTGGAAGGAGGACACATGAGACAGCTTCTACTCGGTCTTATCGTTGCCGTAGCGGTCACAACCGGCCTGACGCCAGCAACCCTCGCGATCAACGACCCCACGGTGCCGGGCGACGACTGCGCGGCGGACAACTCGGCAGCCGTGGGTGACCCGGAAGGAGGGAACCCCGGCATCAACGGCCCGAACACGCCGCAAGTGTCCCCGCCGGTGTCCCTCAATAACCCCGGCGTGTCGACCGGAGCAAAGGGACAGGCGAAGTCGCCCGCCGACGACGGGATCTGCGCTAACTCCCCCTAAGCACTCTCGACTGTCTTGATGCACGAAGGCCGGGGCAACTGCCCCGGCTTTCGTCACTCCCGCTCACCCTCAATGATGCATGCGGGCGAGAAGACGGGCGTTCACTGGCCTTCTCTCTCTGGGATGTTCCTCGGTGGGTGGAACACGTGAGGGGATCGTGTTCACCAAGGCGGACGGACGCTACTGGAGCAAGATCCGGACGCCTTCGAGTCCGCGGTGGAGGCGGCGAATGTGGACGACTTCCGGGTTCGCGATCTCCGGCCCAGCTTTGCCTCGTGGGCGGTCCAGCGCGTCGCCTCGCTGCACGAGCTCAGGCTCTTCTCGAACACAGCTCGCTCGCGATGGTGATGCGCTACGCCCACCTAGCACGCGAGAACCTCTGCCAGGCGGTCAACAAGGCCGGCGGCGTCCTGGCTGAGGTCGTGCGCGGGGAGACGGCCGATGCCGTTGCGAACGGCCTCGGAAACGGCACAAGAACGGCACAGGATGCTAAAATCTGCGCCGAGCGTCGTGTAAGTCTTTGAAGAGCCGTTAGCTCAGTTGGCAGAGCACCTGACTTTTAATCAGGGGGTCGGTGGTTCGATCCCACCACGGCTCACCAAATTTTCCAACCAATTGCAGCGCATACCTTCGGCGTGGCAAGAGTTCGGTGCCAATCACGGTGCTACTCCGTTTCCGGATGCAGCACTCGCAGTCGGCTTCGACTCCCGACTAACCAGCCGCTCGATGGCAGCTCTTCGGTGATCCGGGGATACGTGACGATACCAAAGGGTCATCGCCATCGTCTTGTGGCCCATGAGCTCTCGGAGCGTAGCAAGGTCAACCCCCGCCATAGCAAGCCGCGAGGCGAAGGTATGCCGGAGGTCATGGAAGCGAAAATCTTCGATCCGAGCGGCGCGTAAGGCCCCGGGGACGGTCTTT
>DASTYT010000032.1 GCA_035764725.1 Candidatus Methylomirabilota bacterium
CACTCCGCGGAAGCCATCGAGCGGACGATGGCCGGCGTGTCCGACACCGCGCGGGCGAAGATGCTGGGGCTGAACGCGGCGCGGCTGTTCGGCTTCGAGGTGCCGGCGGCGAAGGGCCTAGGCTAGCCGCGCTAAAAAACCAGGCGGTGATGGCCCGCGTCAGCGGGCCGGGGGCGCGACGTTCACGCCCTCGGACTTGTTGCGCGTGATGGCCTCCGCCACGAAGCCCGAGGCCTTCACGTCCTCGACGAAGCCGGCGAGGAAAGCCGCGGCGGCGGTGTTCTTCTTCGCGGTGCCGACGGCCTGCTGCACGGCGGTGAACACGCCGTCGAGGATCCGCGCGCCGGGCAGCTTCTTCACATCCGACAGGAGGCGCGGCCGGAGCCCGGAGAGCGCCTCGAGCTTCTCCTTCACGAAGAGGTCGAACGACCCGTCGATGCCCTGCGTCTTCATGAGCTTGGCGTGCTTGATGTTGCGCGAGAGCCAGAGCTCGTAAGCGCTCTTGTCGGCGACCGCGATGCGCACGCCCTCGCGGTCCACCTCGGCAACTGATTGAATGGTTGATCCTGCGGGTACCAAGTAGGTCGCGGGAATCTCCAGATAGGCGGCGGTGAACGCGATCTCCGCGGCGCGCTGCGGCTCGGCGCCGAGGAAGGCCACGTCCCACACGCCGTCGCGCACGGCGTCGCCCAGCTTGCCCGCGGTGTCGAACTTCGAGAACTCGATCGGCACGCCGAGGCGCCTGGCGAGCTCGCGCGCAATATCGGGCGCGACGCCCTTCGGATCGCTCGCGGAGGAGCCGGGGGTGACGAGGAGGAAGTTACCGTGGTTCAGGCCGACCCGGAGCTTCCCGGTCGGCGTCAGCTCGGACTTGACGGCGGCGGAGGGTGTGGTCGTCATGGCCGGGACGTTAGCACGAAGGCCCGTCTTGAGAAAGTGAGGCCGCCGGTCCATAGTCCTTGCATGTTGCCGCCTCGGCCCGCCACCTTCGAGATCGACCTGGACGCCGCCGCCCACAACGTGCGGGTGGCCCGTCAGATGGTCGGTCCCGCACGGAAGATCTACGCCGTCATCAAGGCCGACGGCTACGGTCACGGCGCCGTCGAGATGGGCGAGACGTTCCTGGCTCACGGCGCCGACGCGCTCGGCGTGGCCGATCTGGGCGAGGGCATTCGGCTGCGCCGGCGCGGCGTCACCGCGCCCATCCTCGTCTACCCGAACTCGCTGCCCGAGGCCGCGCCGGACGCTCTCGCGCACGGCCTCACGCCCACCGTGGTCGATCTCGAGAGCGCGCGAGCCTACGCGGAGGCCGCGACGGGCCCCTGCGAGCTCTTCGTCAAGATCGACGTGGGGCTCGAGCGCCTCGGCGTGACGCCAGAGGGGGCGGTGAAGCTCGTCACCGCCATGCTGGAGCTGCCGAATCTGCGCCTGGGCGGCCTCTGCGCCCATCCGCACGCGCCAGGCGGCGCCGACGGCGCCTACGCGGACTGGCAGCTCGGCCGCTTCACCGCGGTCGTGGACGAGCTGGAGGCGCGCGGGATTCGCGTGCCCATCCGTCTGCTTGCCGCCTCGCCGTTCGTCCTGCGCTACCCGCAGAGTTACCTCAACGCCGTCGATCCCGGACGCATGCTCTACGGCATGACCATGAGGGACGAGGAGGCGCCGACGCCCCTGCGCCCCACCTTCCACGCGCTCAAGTCCCGCGTGATCGCCCTGAAGGAGATCACGCCGCGCGAGCGCTTCGCCGACATGGCGCCGTTCCCCGTCGCCGCGCCCCTGCGGCTCGGCGTGATCCCGATGGGCCTGGCCGACGGGCTCCTGTGGCTGCACGCCGACCGTGTGCTGGTGCGCGGGCGGCCGGCGCCCATCCTCGCCACGCCGTCGCTCGAGCACACGCGCATCGACCTCACCGCGATTCCCGACGCCGAGGTGGGCGACGAGGTCGTGATCATCGGCCGCCAGGGCGAAGCCGAGATCACGGTCGGCGAGGTCGCGCGCCGCCGCAGCATCGGCGTGCACCAGGTCGCCCCCACCATCGGGCCCCGCGTGACCCGCGTCTATCGCCCCGTCGAGAGGAGAACGACATGATCGCGTTCATGGACTGCGGCGCCGGCGGGCCGGGCGGCATCGGGAGCGGCGCGCCGGCCGTCCGCCGCCGCGACGTCGTGGTGAGCGGCAAGCGCGTGAAGACGGTGGACGTGCACGCCCACTGCGGGCTCCCCGAGGCGATGGCGTTGATGGGCCTCACGTTCACGACGGATGCCCTCCTGATGGCGACGCCAGGGGATCGCCTCCGTGCCATGGACCAGCAGGGCATCGACGTGGAAGCGCTCAGCATCAACCCCTTCTGGTACGGAGCGGATCGCGACGTGGCCGAGAAGCTGATCCGGATGCAGAACGAGTCGCTGGCCGAGGCCTGTGCGGCCCACCCGGACCGCTTCGTCGCCTTCGCCTCGGTCGCGCTCCAGCATCCGGAGCTGGCCGCCCAGCAGCTCGAGGAGGGCGTGAAGAAGTACAACCTCCGCGGCGCCGCGATCGGTGGCAGCGTGGAGGGCGCGGAGCTCTCCGACCCGCGCTTCCATCCCTTCTGGGCCAAGGCGGAAGCCCTCGACGTGCTGATCTTCATCCACCCGCAGGGCACCGCCGAGCTCGAGAAGACGACGCGGCTCGCCGGCAACGGCGTGCTCACCAACACCATCGGCAACCCGCTCGAGACCACCATCGCGCTCTCACATCTGATCTTCGAGGGCACCCTGGACCGCTTCCCCGGGCTCAAGATCTGCGCGGCGCACGGCGGGGGCTACCTGCCCTCCTACGCCGCGCGCTCCGACGCGATCATGACCACGTTCCCCCAGCGGATCACGAAGAGCCTCAAGAAGAAGCCCACGGAGTATGTGCGCCAGCTCTACTTCGACTCGATCGTGTTCACCGGCGAGGCGCTGCGCCATCTCGCCGCCGAGGCGGGCCCCGGCCAGATCGTGATGGGCACGGACTACCCCTATCCCTGGACGAGCACCTCGGTGGACCACATCCTCGGCGCGCCGGGCTTCTCGGACGCCGAGCGGGCGGCGATGCTGGGCGGCACCGCGGCGGCGCTACTGGGCATCGGAGGACAGCCATGAACCGGACGCTCTTCGCCAACACCACCATCCTCGACGGCAGCGGCGCCGCGCCCTATGCGGGCGACGTGCTGGTGGAGGGCGCGCGCATCGCCGCCGTCCAGCGCGGCGGCGGGCTCCGGGCGGACGACGCGCGCGTCATCGACGGCGCGGGCGCGACCCTCATGCCCGGGCTCATCGAGCCCCACGGGCATCTGAGCTATCCGGACGCCGCGCGGAACTCGGACTTCACGCGCCTGCCGCCCGAGGAGCACGTCCTCGTCACGATGCGGAACGCCGAGCTGGTCCTGGACTGCGGCTACACGAGCGTGCTCTCCGCCGCCTCGGCCAAGCCGCGGCTCGACGTGGTGATCCGCAACGAGATCAACGCCGGGCGTATCCCCGGGCCGCGCTATCTCGCCAATGGCCCCGAGCTCACCGTCAGCGGCGGGCTCGGCGACGAAAACGCGCTGCATCTCCCCCACAACGAGACGCCGACCTTCGCCTGGGTGGTCGACGGGCCCGACGAGGTCCGCAAGGCCTGCCGCGTGCTCGTGCGCGAGGGCGTGGACCTCCTGAAGCTGAACCTCTCGGGCGACACCGGGCCCCGCAACAGCCGCTTCGAACGATCAGTCATGACGGACGCCGAGGTCGCGGCGGCCATGGAGATCGCCCGGGCCGCGGACGTGCGCATGTGCGCGCACGCGCGCAGCGCGGAATCCGTGAAGATGTGCGTGCGCCACGATATCGACATCATCTACCACGCCACGTTCGCCGACGAGGAAGCGCTGGACCTCCTCGAGGCGCGGCGCGACCGGGTCTTCGTGGGCCCGGCGCTCGGCCTCACCTATCAGGCCTGCCACGCCGCCGGCGATTGGGGCTTCACGCCGGCGATGGCCCGCCAGATGGGCCTCGAGCGCGAGCTCGAGGTTGCCGTCGAGACCATGGGCAAGATGCGCAAGCGCGGGATCCGCGTCTTGCCCGGCGGGGACTACGGCTTCGCGTGGAATCCCCACGGGACCTACGCGCGGGATCTCCTGCTCTTCGTGGACTTCCTGGGCTTCACGCCGATGGAGACGCTGGTCGCGGCCACGAAGATGGGCGGCGAGATCATGGGGCTCGGCCACGAGCTCGGCCAGGTCAAGCCCGGCTATCTGGCCGACCTGCTCCTGGTCGACGGCGATCCGCTGACCGACATCAAGCGGCTACAGAATCGCGACGCGCTCCTCGCGATCATGAAGGACGGCAGTCTCCACAAGGCGCCGTAGCCGGCCGTTCCGCCGCTAGACCCGCCGCTGCAGGAACTCCGTCACCAGCGGCCACGCCACATCCGCGTAGTGCGGCTGGAAGCCCGCGTTGTCGGGATGCCGGAAGCCGTGGTTGGCGTCCGAGAAGTAGTGCCACTCCACCGGCTGGTTGTTGCCGCGGAGCGCCTCCCACAGGGGCGCCTGGATCGCTGGTGTCGCGATGTAGTCGAGCCCGCCCGCGAAGACCAGGGTCGCGCACTTGAGCGTGGGCGCCAGCTTGAAGGCGTGGCGCGGGCGATGCGAGGTCTCCGGCTCGTCGCGCACCGAGGGGTAGTAGAGGACGATCGCCTTCACCTGGGGATGGTCGGCGGCGAAGGGGATCAGGAGCCGCCCGCCCATGCAGTGCCCGATGCACGCGGTGCGCGCCGGGTCGGCGCCCATGCGGGTGGTGAGGTATTGCCACGCCTCGTCCATCTTGCCGAGGAACTCGTCGTCCCCGTGCTTGGCCTGGAGATCCGCCCCCATGCCGATGTGATTCGTGCCGCCGACGCCGAACATGTTGAAGAGATCGGGCACGAGCACGTTGTAGCCGAGCTGGGCGAGGCGATAGGCGTCGATCTTGTAATCGGCGGTCACGCCGTGGGCGTGGTGGACCATCAGCACGCCGGGGCGCGCGCCGGCGCCGCCCACCTTCGCCATGTAGCCGGGGATGCCGTCGGCCTCCTGCGTGAGCATACGTGCGTCGATGGTCATGTCCGCTCCTTGATCGAGACGCGCCAGTGGATCCGGTCTTCCTCGGGAGGATAGTCGCCCGCCGCCCGGTGGTAGGAGCAGCGATTGTCCCAGATCACGATGTCGCCCTGGCACCAGTGGTGGCGATATTCGCCGCCGGGCACGATCATCCGTTCCGTCAATTCGTCGATCACCGCGTCGCTCTCCGCGGCCTCGAGGCCCTCGATGCGGAGGATCTTGCCCGGGTCGAAGTACAGCGCCTTGCGTCCGGTCTCCGGGTGCGTGCGGATGATGGGGTGGAAGGCGGGCGGGAGGTGCTTGTCCTCCTCGTTCAGGAGCGCGGTGGCCTTCCTGCGGCCGCCGTAGGTGAACGCGCCCGTCTTGCCCTCGAGCCGATTCTTGAGGCGGTCTGGCAGGGCGTCGTACGCCGCGTACATGCTGGCGAAGAACGTGTCGCCCCCCCGGCTCGGCACCGCGAGGGCATAGAGCTGGGTGGCCTTGAAGGGCTCGTCGTCGTAGGCGCCGTCGGTGTGCCAGCCCTCCGCGCCCCGCCGGTAGATGGCCATGTCGAGCGCGCCGTCGGGCCCGAACTTGTTCACGCCCAGCATGGTGATCTCGGGATGGTCGGGATGCCGCGTCGACTTCGAGGGATGCGGCACCACGACCCCGAACCGGCGGCTGTAGCGCAGGAAGTCCTCGATCGCGAGCTCCTGGCCCGGGATCACCACCACGTTGGCATCGAGCCACGTGCGGTAGATGGCGGCGAAGCCAACGTCGTCCAGCGTCTTCACGTCGACGCCGTGAATCTCGGCGCCGACCTCCCGTCCCAGGCGCTTGACCTCCACCATGGCGCGGCCTCCTACATCTGCCAGGCTTCCGTCCAGGCCGAATCCGCCCCGACGCCCTCCTGCTGCACCTTCACGTCGAGGAGATACGGGCGGTTCTCCTTCGTGGTCTTCTCCACCCCGCGGCGCAGCGCGGGCTCCAGCTCCTTCACCGTGGTCACGCGCTCGCCGTCCACGCCCTGCGCGCGCGCCAGCGCCACGTAGTCGGTGGCGGGGCCGCTGAGCTGGAGGCCCGGGTACTTCCCCTCGCGCACCATCTTGGTGTCCGGCATCTGACGCGCCCAGTTGTGGCGCACGATCTGATACGTGTCGTTGTTCGTCACCACGGTGAGCACGGCGGTGTTGTAGCGCGCCATCGTCCAGAACCCCGCCGCGCTGTAGGTCAGCGCGCCGTCGCCCAGGTGCAGGGTCACCGGCCGTTCGCGGCCCGCCGCGATCTTGGCGCCGATGGCCGCGCCAACCCCGAAGCCTAGCGAGCCGCCGCCGCTGCGGGTCCACCACATCCCGCCGTGGCCCAGGGGCAAGAGCGTGGCGCGGGCGGTGCTGCTCTCCTGCACCATCGCGGTCTCGCGCGGGAGGATCTCGGCGAGATGCGCCTCCAGCACCGCCGGGTGCACGATCGCGTCGTGCTCGTGCTCGCGCACGAGGTCCTCTTCCTTCCTGATGAGGCTCGCGGCGTACCCGCGCACCTTCTCGCGCTGGCGCTTCCAGGCCGCGGCGGCGGCGGGATGCACGCGCGGCAGCGCCTCGGCGAGCGCCCGGAGGGTCCCGCGCAGCTCGCACTGCACCGCCACGTCCAGTGGATAGTGGCGGCCCATGAGCAGCGGGTTGGGCCCGATCTGCATCACGCTCGGCTCGCCCACCGGGCCGTGCACGCCCTGGCAGCCGACGAGGAAGATCAGGTCGGGCGTGAGCCCCGCCACCTTCTTGAAGTCGGCCGACACCGGGTAGCCCCCGCAGAAGAGTGCGTGGCGCGAGGGGAAGTTCGGGAAGATCTGGCGGCTCGCGAACACCGGCGCCTCCAGCAGCTCGGCCAGCGCGATGGCCTCGGCCTGCGCGCCCTGGCGCGTCACGTCGTCGCCGAACATGAGCACCGGACACTTCGCCGCGCCGAGCCGCCGCGCGATCGCTTCCACACTCTCCATGCGCGCGGGCGCCACGCCCTCGATGCGATACGCCGCCTCCTCGCCGATCTGGGCCTCGAGCCCTTCCTGGTTGAGCAGGGCCGCGCTGATCGAGAGATAGACCGGGCCGGTGGGGTAGGTCGTGGCCTCGCGCAGCGCGCGCGTGGTGGCCACGGTGATGGCGGCGGGATCGACGCCGACCTGATAGGCGCAGCGCGCCTCCTTCATCAGCGGGCGCATCGACTCCGCCTGGCTCAGCCCCGGGAACGGCGCCAGCCCGCGATAGTCCTGCTGCTCCGACATCCAGTCTCCCGCAACGACCAGCAAGGAAGAGCCCGCGACCTGGGCGTTGAAGAGCTGGCCCGCGAGCTGATACGAGCCGCCCATGACGTGGGCGATCGCGACGCCCACCTTGCCGCTCAGCCGGTGATAGCCGTCGGCCATGGCGGCGACCAGCCCCTCGTGCTTGGCGACGACCAAACGGGGTTCCTCGGTCTCGGCGAGGGCGGCGAAGATGCCGGTCTCCGCCGAACCCGGATTGGTGAACAGGTACTCGACGCCCGCGTCCTTGAGGGTCTGGATGAGGAGCATGCCGCCGGTGCCGGTGATGGTTTTTCGCATAGCGGCAATCCTACCCTTCCCGGGACCCGTCTGCCACGGCCTTGACCGTCCCCCGGGGCGGGACTACCTTTGGCAGCGCCCATGCCGACCCGGATCCTCACCGTCGGCTTCATCGCCTGCGCCTTCCTGGCCGCTGCCATGCCCGCCCTCGCCGCCCCCGCCGTCACGCCTGCCCTCTTCGACTTCGTCACGTTCGACGGCATCGACTACATCCGCTGGGACGACGAGCCCGGCCGCCCCCTCGGCCCGGCGGATCTCGGCGCCGAGTTCGCCACCGTCGCATGCTCGTTCGGCGAGGACCTGCGCGGATGCCCCTACGGCATGGACGCGGGCGCGGCCTTCATGCCCGCGGGCACGCGCATGTACGCGGTGCGCGGCTACGCGACGGAGTTCCGTCTCGCTGCGGTGTGGAAGCAGCACATCTTCCTCTACCAGGCCTGGCGCAACCCGCGCGCCAAGGTTGGCGCCGACCTCTTCGACCTCGCCGGCAAGGTGCGCGCGGTCGAGGTGGACGTGGAGGAGGCCGACGCCGGCGACGAGGCGCCGCGAGACGTCACGATCACGGTGCCCGCCGCCGTCGAGGAGATCGTGCGCATGGTCCTCGAGGCGCGCGTGCAGCGCCCGCTCGGCCACACCGCCCGTGAGACGCGGTACTGGCTCACGTTCTGGCTCGTCGACGGCACCACGCTCGGACGCCCCTACTACCCCGAGTCGGGCGAGATGATGGGCGGCGTCGTCTTCGGACCCGAGCTCACCCAGCTGCTCGAGCGCCATCTCAAGGAGAGGCCATGAGACCCCCCGCCCGGATCGCGATCGCCTCTCTGGCCGCTCTCCTCCTCGTCGCCCTCGCCGGGCCGGTCGCCGCCGCGCCCGAGGGCACCATGGTCTGGGGGCTTCACGTCACCCTGGCCTCGCGCTGGCTGGATCCCATCGACACCGAGGCCTTCATCAATCAGTTCATGGTCCTCTATGCGCTCCATGACGCGCTCGTGAAGCCCATGCCGCCGGGCGACAACACGCCGAGCCTCGCCGAGTCGTGGACCATGTCGAAGGACGGCCTGACCTACGACTTCGTGATCCGCAAGAACGCCCGGTTCCACAACGGCGACCCCGTGACCGCCGAGGACGCCAAGTTCTCGTTCGAGCGCTATCGCGGCGCCGCCGCCAAGCTCTTGAAGGAGCGCGTGCGCGAGGTGCAGGTGGTGGACGCGCAGCGCGTGCGCTTCATCTTGAAGGAGCCCTGGCCCGACTTCATGACCTTCTACGGCACCTCGGCCACCGGCGCGGCGTGGATCGTGCCGAAGAAGTACGTGGAGAAGGTGGGCGAGGACGGCTTCATCAAGGCGCCCATCGGCGCGGGGCCGTATCGCTTCGTGAGCTTCCAGCCGGGCATCTCGCTGGTGATGGAGGCGTTCGAGGGCTACTGGAGAAAGGTCCCGTCGGTGAAGCGACTGGTCTTCCGCAGCATGCCCGACGAGACCACGCGCGCCGCCGCCCTTCGTGCGGGCGACGTGGACATCGTCTATCTTTTGAGCGGGCCCACCGCGGAGGACGTGAAGAAGGCGCCGGGCCTGCGCCTGGCCGCCGCGCGCCCGCCCGGTGTGGTGTTCCTCGATCTTCCCGAGCAGTGGGAGCCGAAGTCGCCGTGGGCCGATCGCCGGGTGCGGCTGGCCGCCAGCCACGCCCTCGACCGCACGGGTCTCAACAACGCTGAGACCCTGGGCATGTCGCGCACCACCGGCGGGCTCGTCCCCCGCACGCTCGACTTCGCCAAGGTGTACGAGCCGCCCGCCTACGACCCCGCGCTGGCCAAGCGCCTTCTCGCGGAGGCCGGCTTCCCCAACGGCTTCGACGCCGGGGAGCTCACCCCGTTTCCCCCGTTCTTCTCGCTGGCGGAGGGCATCGGCAACTACCTCCAGACCGTCGGCATCCGCACGCGCCTCCGCACCATGGAGCGCGCGGCCTTCCTCACCGCATGGCGCGAGAAGAAGCTCCGGGGCGTCATCATGGGCCTGGGCGCGCCCGCCGGCAATGCCGCCACGCGCATCGAGGTATACGTCAGCAAGAGCGGCATCTACTCGAACGGCGTGGTGCCGGAGATCGAGGACCTCTTCGCGCGACAGGCGCGCGAGCTCGACCGGAGCAAGCGCGAGGCGATGCTGGGGCAGATCCAGCAGATCATGCACGACCGCGTGATGCACGTGCCCATCTACGAGCTGGCCTTCCTCTGGGGGGTGGGCCCGCGCGTGGAGGAGGCGTGCGTGGACCACATCAAGGGCTTCTCCTACTCCGCGCCGTACGAGGACCTCAAGCTCAAGGCGGGCGCGAAGAGCCGGGATTAGAAAGGACCATGACCATGCGCATCGTCGACTCGCAGGTGCATCTCTGGGCGGCGGAGTCCCCCACCCGGCCGTGGCCGCCCGGCCGCGCCAAGGAAGCCCAGAAGCCGTATCAGATCGTCAAGGAGACGCTGTTGTTCCAGATGGACCTGGCGGGTGTGAACCGCATGGTGCTGGTGCCGCCCTCCTGGGAGGGCGATCGGAACGACATGGCCCTCGAGGCCGCGCGGGCCTATCCCGACCGCTTCGCGGTGATGGGGCGGCTCGACCTCGGCGAGCCGAAGAGCCAGGACCTCGTGGCCGGCTGGCGCCGGCAGGCCGGCATGCTCGGCATGCGCTTCACCTTCCACAACGAGCACTACCGCCACTTCCTCACCGAGGGCACGGCGGACTGGCTCTGGCCGGCGGCGGAGAAGGCGGGCGTCCCGCTGATGGTGCTGGTGCCAGGCCTGCTCGATCACCTCGACCGCATCGCGGGCAAGCATCCCGGCCTCAGGCTCGTGATCGATCACGTGGGGATCGCGGTGCGCGGCAAAGCGCCCCAAGTGTTCGAGGAGCTGCCGAAGGTGCTGGCCTTGGCCAAGCATCCGAACGTCTCGGTGAAGGCCTCGGGCATGCCGTCGCTCTCCGCCCAGCCCTACCCCTTCCCCGATCTCCACGACGCCATTCACCGCATGGTCGACGCGTTCGGCCCGCGACGGGTCTTCTGGGGCACGGATCTCACGCGCATGCCCTGCACCTACTACGAGTGCATCACGCTCTTCACCCAGCATCTGCCTTGGCTCAAGGGCGAGGACCTCGAATGGGTGATGGGGCGCGGCGTCTGCGAGTGGCTGGGCTGGCCGCTGCCGCGGCAGTAGTCGGCTTCGTGACGCAGGAGTTCATGGCTTGACCCGTCGGGCGCACGCGCGGACGAGCCCGGCGGCGAGCTCGGGGTTCGACCCGAAGTGCAGGTGAACGTAGCTCAGCAGGGCGTTCCCGATCCGATAGCCCTCGACCCCTTCATCGCCGCCGCGCCGGCGCAGACGATAGACCCGCTCCACCGAGGGCGGCACCGGATCGAGGGTCGAGAAGTGGAACTCGTGGCCGCGGGCGAGCGTTCCTGCCGCGCCGAGCGGGGAGTCGGCCTGGAGCGTCACCTCCGTGTAGCTCAGCGTCATTCGGCGCGGCCGCATGCGCACCGTGGCAGGCAGCAGCCCCACCATGGGAAACGGGTCGCCGGCGAGATCCTCGAGGGCCTCCGCCAGATACATGAGCCCACCGCACTCCGCGTACACCGCTCCTCCCCCCTCCGCGAAGTCCCGCACCGCCCTCCGCATCGCGGCGTTCGCGCCGAGCGCCTGGCCGTGCAGCTCTGGGTAGCCACCGCCCAGATAGAGCCCGTCCACCGGCGGCAGCGCGCGATCGGTGAGCGGGCTCCAGTAGACGAGGTCGGCGCCGGCCGCCCGGAGGAGGGCCAGGTTCTCTCGGTAGTAGAAGCAGAAGGCGTCGTCGTGGGCGACCCCGAGCCGAACGCGGCGGACCGCGGGGATTGGGGAGCTACGGACATCAATGGTCCTTGGCGCCGGGACGGCGAGGGCCAGGAGCGCATCGAGGTCCACCGCCCTCTCGGTGACCGCGGCCAGTTGGGCTCGCTTGGCCTCCGTAAAGCCGCCCTCTCCGGCGGTCACGAGACCCAGGTGGCGCTCGGAAAGCGCGATCTGCGCATCGTGGGGAAGGGCGCCGACAACCGGCGCGGTACAGCGCATCGCGACGGCTTCCCGGATGCCACGCGCATGCCGGTCTCCCGCGACTTTGTTGACGATCACCGCCGCCAGCTTCGTCGCGGGATCGAATTGCTCGAATCCCAGCACCACGGCCGCCGCGCTGCGGGCCTGGGCCTGGGCGTCCACGACGAGAACGACGGGGGCCTCCAGCCACTTCGCGATCTGCGCGGTCGAGCCCTCGTCGCTCGTCGCCTCGACGCCGTCGAAGCAGCCCATCACGCCCTCGACAATCGCGAGGTCCGCCCCCTCGGCGTGCCGCGCGACCGTGGCCAGGACGTGATCGCGCCCGCACATCCAGCCGTCGAGGTTGTACGAAGGGCGCCCGGTAGCGATCTCGTGAAAGCCGGGATCGATGAAGTCCGGACCGATCTTGAATCCCTGCACCGCCAACCCGCGCCGGCGGAATGCTTCCATCAGTCCGAGGGTGACGGTGGTCTTGCCGACTCCGCTTGCCACCCCGACGACGACGATGAGGCGAGACACGCTCACGCTCTACTACGCGTCAGACTCGGAGCCGTCGTGCTGCCGGGCCGCCTTGTGTCCTTCGCAGCGGAGGACGGGGAGTCGCGGGTACTTCGGGAAGCGCGGGTCATGCTCGGCGAGCGCGCAGCGCGTGAACACGGAGCCGCGCGCGGACTCGACGTGGCGCGCGTGCACGCACGTCGCGCAGAGTCCCGCCGCGGGTGCCGCCACGGCGCCGCTCAGCGGCGGGTGAGCCGCGGCAGGAGCTTCTTCGCCGTCTCGTCCACCTGGGCGAGCTGATCGCCGCCCGCGAAGCGCAGGCAGAGGTGCCGGGCGCCCGCGTCGATCCAGCGCTGCAGCCACTCGGCGCAGCCCTCGAGCGGACCCGCGTAGGTGGCCTGGCGCGCCATGATCACCTTCGCGGTCGTCCCGTAGTAGGTCTCCAGGAACTCGTGGAGACGTCGCTCCGCGGCGGCGCGGTCGGGATCGAGCGCGAGCGTCACGTAGGCGGCGCCCGTGACGGCGTCGGCCGGCCGCCCCGCCGCCTTCGCGGCGGCCAGCACGCCGGGGAGCTTTGCGGCGAAGTCCTCCACGCTGGGCCCGGTCGGGAACCAGGCGTCGAAGCGCGCCGCCTCGCGAAGCGCGGTCGGGCCGCTGCCTCCGATCCAGATGGGCGGGCCGCCGGGACGGTGTGGCTTCGGCTCGACGGTGATGCCGTCGAGGGTGAAGTGCTTGCCGCTGAACGAGACATTGTCGCCCCTCCAGAGCGCGCGGCAGATCTCCAGCGTCTCGAGGAAGCGGCCCACGCGCCGCTCGAACGGCACGCCCACCGAGGCGAACTCCTTCCGGATGGGCGGGGCATCGGTGGCGATACCCACGCCGAGGATCAGCCGTCCCTCGGCGGCGCGGTCGAGAGTGCCGACGATGTGCGCCAGGACCACGGGCGGGCGCAGCGCGGGAAGCAACACGCCAGTGCCCAAGCGCACGCGCTTCGTGCGGCCGGCGATCGCCGCCATCAGCGTGAGGGGCTCGTGGCGGGGCCGCGCCGTGATGGAGTCGCCGATCCACACCGAGTCGAACCCCGCCGCCTCCGCGCGATCAGCCATGGCGAGGAGCGGCCCCGTTTCGGGCCGCCCCGACATGATGGCCTCGCGGGTGGGGATGAGCACGCCGAATTCCGTCGCCATCTCAGTCCTTGACCTCCATCAGCGCGCTGAGGCCGCGGTGGAACGTGGGCGCCCCGCCGGGGACCAGGCAGGTCTCGAGCACCTCGAACAGCTCCTCGCGGGTGGCGCCGAGGCGAATGGCACGCTTCATGTGGGCGACCAGGCCGGCGCGCTCGGCGCCGCGGAAGGCGAGCACCGCGATCGCGACGAACTCGCGCACCTTGGCGGAGACGTGGCGCCCCTCGCCCAGGCTCAGCTCGTAGATGCGATTGTAGGTCTCCACGAAGTCCGGATCCTGGCGCGCCGCGAACTCCCACTCGGGGTAGATGTAGCCGCGCGCCTGCGTCATGCGCGCGATCAGCGCGTCGGCGCGCGCATTTCGGTCCTTCGGGTTGCCGTTGCTGGTGCCGCCCTTGCGTCGAGTCGCGGCCTTGGCCATGATCCTCCCTTTCCCTCGCGATGGCGTGTTAGCGTGCATGGCGTGTCCGAACGTCCCCGGCGTCCGAAGGCTACCACGGCGGGCGCCGTCATCGCGCGGTTGGCCCTCGTCGCGGCGCTGCTCGGACTCGCGGGCTGCGGCACGCTCGCGGTGTGGCTCGCGCCGGACAAGCCCGCGAGCGCCGAGCGCCGGCCGCAGGCCGCGCGCGCCGACGAGGTCTTCTGGCGTGTCCTCCACTCCGGCGCCTACGACCGCATCCCCGAAGCTCTGACCGCGCTGAAGGCCGCCTACGTGGCGGATCCGGGCGACGCGGTCACCGCCGCCCATATCGGGTGGCTGCACATCTGGCGCCTCTCCGAGCGCACACGGCTGCCGCACGCGGGTGGGCCCGACATCACCGACCACGCCCCGCTCGCCCGGAAGTACTTCGAGGAGGCGGTGCGGCTCGCTCCCGGCGAGGCGCGCTATCTGGGCTTCTACGCCGCCGCCCTGATGGCCGAGGGCTCCGTCCACAACGATCACCGGCTCATCCGGAAGGGCTACTTCACCCTGAAGGATGCGATCGCGGCATGGCCGGAGTTCAACGCGTTCACCGCGGGCTACATCGCAGGGCTCCAGCCGCACGACTCCTCGCGCTTCCGGGACGGGCTCGCCCTGCTGTGGGAGAACATGGACGCGTGCGTGGGCGAGCGGGCCGACCGCGCCCACCCGGACTACGCTCGTTACATGCGCCTCGAGACCCGGGAGGGTCCCAAGCGCGTGTGCTGGAACTCGTGGATTGCGCCCCACAACTTCGAGGGCTTCTTCCTCCACTTCGGGGACATGCTCGTGAAGGCCGGCGAACCCACGCGGGCCGTGACCATGTACCAGAACGCGCGGCTCAGCGCCGATTTCGCGAGGTGGCCGTACCGCGACGCGCTCGAGCGCCGCATCGCGGACGCCGCCGCGAACGTGGAGGCCTTCCGCAGCGCCGATCCGCCCGCAAGCGGGGCCACCATGATGGTGCGCTCCCGCTACGCCTGCATGGGCTGTCACCAGCAGTAGTGCGCGCCCTCCTCCGGCTGCACGACTTCCGCTGGTTGGCCGCCAACATGGCGTGCGCCTCCGTGGGCATGATGGGCGAGGTCGTGGTGCTCGGCTGGCTCGCCCTCGAGCTGACCGACTCGCCGTTCCTCGTCGGCCTCGCCATGGGCGCGCGGGCGCTGCCGCTCTTCTTCGTGGGCGTGCCCGCGGGCGTGCTCGCCGACCGGTGGCCGCGCCATCGTCTGCTGATGCTCACCGCCCTGGGCCAAGCCGTCGTGACGGCGGTCACCGGTGTGGTGATCCTGAACGGGGGCGTGCGCCTCCCGCAGCTCCTCGCGCTCACGCTCGCCTCCGGCACCCTGCGCGGCGTGGAGCACGCCACCCGCCAGAGCTACGCCCATGACGTGGTCGGCGGCGCGGGGTTGCTACGGGGGCTCGCCGTGCTCGGGCTTGCCATGCGCGGGGGCTGGCTCGTGGGCTCGCTCGGCGCGGGCGCCGTGATCGCGGGGCTCGGCTCGGGCCCGGCGTATCTGGCGGTGGCCGTGACCTACCTCGCGAGCGCGCTCGCGCTCTTGCCGGTGTCGGCGCCCGCGCGGGCCGCCGCGCCGTCCCCCGCGTCGATGTGGCGGAACATGATGGACTTCGCGGGCCTCCTGCGCCGCGACACGATGCTGCTGGCGCTCATGGCGCTCACCGCCGGCGCGGAGGTGCTGGGCTTCTCCCACCAGACGCTGCTTCCGAGCCTGGCGCGGGACGTGCTGAAGACAGGCCCCGAGGGCCTGGGCGTCCTGAACGCCGCGCGCTCGGTCGGCGGCATCGTCGGCCTCCTGGCGACCATGCACGGCGCGACGGCTATGGGGGGCGGCGGGCTCTTCCTCGCGGTGATCGCCGGCTTCGGCCTGAGCCTGATCGGGCTGGGCGCCGCCCCGTACGTCGTGGGCTTCGCCGGCGTCGTGGTCGTGCTGATCGCCGCCAACGCGCTGGGCGCCCTCACCGATCTCCTCGCCCAGAGCCTGCTGCAGCTCAGCTCGCCGCCCGAGCTGCGCGGGCGCGCGGGCGGCGCCTGGGTCGTGGCCATCGGGCTCGCGCCGCTCGGCCAGCTGCAGATCGGCGCGCTCGCCTCGCTGCTGGGGGTGAGCGTGGCACTGGCGGCGAGCGGCCTGGCCCTGGTCGGGCTCGCCGGGGTGACGCTGCGAGCGTTCCCGCGGCTCAGAGGCCTCTAGCCCGCCAGCAGTCGCCGCTCGTAGAGCGCGGCCAGGATCTCGTCCGCGGTGGCCGACGCCCAGATGGGAAAGAAGGGCCCGTCTTGAAGCGCGCGCCAGTCGCGCATGAAGCGTGCCCAGGTCTCGTCGCGGGTCTCGCCCGGCTTCGGCGCTTGCATGGCGTTGACGAGGGCGTCGCGGTGCTTGATGTAGAGGGCGGGACGCTCGATGTGGCGGTGGAGCTCCACGAAGTCGCGCGTGTACACGACCGCGACGGGAATGGACTGGTAGGTCTGGCCGTCCCGCTCGTAGAGGAAGGCGTTTATCAGGTCGGCGTTGGGCGACTCCGCGGGATCCGCCCGCGGGCCGGTGGCGAATCTCGAGCCGTCGCGGTTGAAGATCCGGAGCTCGAGGCCACCCGCCTCAGCCAGCCGCGCGAGGATGCAGACGTCGCGGCGGCAATCCGACGACCACTCCTCGGAGATCACGGGATCTTGGCGGGCCCGCCGGGCTGGGCGGCGAGCCAGCGGATGGCCTCGGCCTGCGCGGGAGCGAGGCGCAGGCGCTCGTAAAGGGCCCGGATGCCGGCGCTCAGATCCTTGCGCTCCCGCCCCAGCCACCAGCCCGACTCGCGAGCGAGATTCTCCGGCATCCCGATGTAGTCGAGGTACTGCGGGAACGTCATGCCGGCGGCGAAGCGGGCCGGCGTGACGAGCGCGGCAGGGCCTACCGCATGAAGCTCGGGAGCCACAGCGAGATGATGGGGAACGCGACCAGGATCGCCAGGCGGATCACGTCAGCCCACATGAAGGGCATGACGCCGCGGAACACGGTACCCGTGGACACGTGGGGCAGGAGCGTCTTCAGCACGAACATGTTCATGCCCACCGGGGGGCTGATCAGCCCGATCTCCACCACACAGACGATGATAATGCCGAACCAGACCGGATCGAACCCCAGGTGCACGATGACGGGAAAGAACACCGGCATCGTGAGGAGGATCATGGACAGCTCCTCCATGGCCGTGCCCAGGATCACGTAGATGGCGCAGATCGCCGCCACCACCGCCACGGGATGCACCGCGAAGCGCGACACGAACGCCTTGAGGTCGGCGGGCATCGTGGTGATGTTGATGAACTCCGCGAACATGAGCGCGCCGATCAGGATCAGGAACAGCATGGCGGTGGTGCGCGCGCTCTCGAGCAGCGCGTCGTAGAGCGTCCGCCACGTGAGCGCCCGGCGCCATAGCGCGAACAGGAGGGCTCCCGTGGCGCCCATGCCCGCCCCCTCGGTGGCGGTGAAGAAGCCCACGTAGATTCCGCCCATCACGAACAGGAACAACGCGGCCACCGCCCACACGTCCTTCAAGGCGGCCCATCGCTCGCGCCAGCTCGACCGCTCGCCCGGCGGGCCCCAGGTGGGGTGCCGCCACGTCGTGTAGACGATCGCCCCGCAGAGGAGGAAGGCGCCGAGAATGCCGGGCAGGATGCCGGCCATGAAGAGCTTGCCGATGTTGGTCTCCGTGAACACGCCGTAGATGACCATGATCGTGGACGGCGGGATCATGATCCCGAGGGTGCCCGCCCCCGCCACCGTTCCCGCCGCGAGCGTGTCCGAGTAGCCGAACCGCTTCATGGACGGATACGCGACCTTGGCCATGGTGGCCGCGGTGGCGATGGACGAGCCGCAGATGCCGCCGAAGCCCGCGGAAGCCCACACCGTGGCCATCGCGAGCCCGCCGCGAAGATGCCCGATGAAGGCGTAGGCCGCGCGGAAGAGCTCCTGCGACATGCCCGCCCGGGTGACGAAGTTCCCCATGAGGATGAAGAGGGGCACCACCGAGAGCGTGTAATTGCGCCCGGTCTCGTACACCTTGGTCTGGGTCATCGCGAAGGCGACCGTCCAGTTCCAGTCGCGGATGTAGGCGTAGCCGATCACGCCCACGATCCCCATCGCGTAGGAGATGGGCACGCGCAGGAAGGCGAGCAGCATCATCGCGAAGAGCCCGACCAGCCCCTCGATCATGCCGGGCGCGCCAGCGCGCGATAGAGGTGGATCAGCGCGGCCAGACCGATCATCACCGCCATGAAGTAGACGAAGGGGCCGTAGACGATGCGCAGGACGTCCGTCGCGTCGCGGTAGCCCCAGATCCGGTCCGCCTTCAGCCACACGAGCCAGGTCAGGAGGCCAAGCGTCGCCGCGGAGACCAGCTCGACGGCCCGCACCAGGCCGCGCTGGAGTGGCGCGGGCAGAAGCCGGTCGATGAAGTCCATCAGCGCATGCTCGTTCGCGTAGGAGACGAGGGGCAGCCCCGCGAAGATCAGCACGAGCAGCATCAGCTCGGTGACCTCGAAGGCGCCCCGCAGGGGACGGCTGAACACGTAGCGCGCCACCACGTCCACGAACGTGAGCGCGGTCATGGACAGGAGGATGGCGGAGGCGGCGACGCCGAGGAGCCCCTCGGCACGCCGCTCCCAGCCGCGGGCGGGAGGGTTCACTGCCCGGCGGCGACCTTCTTCAGCTCGGCGCGGAACTCCGCGAGGATCTTGGCCGCCTCCACCCCCTTGGCGCTGGCCTTGGTGATCCAGTCGTCGATGATGGGCGCGGAGCGCTTCTGGACCTCGGCCACGAAGGCGGGATTCGCCTGGACGATCTTCACGCCCGACTTCTGCAGCGCCTCCAGGCCCTTCTTGTCGGCGTCGTCCCAGGACTGGCCGGCCAGGCGCGCGAGATGCTCGCCCGACACCTTCAGGATGGCGTCCTGATCCGCCTTGGGCAGCTTGTTCCACTTGTCCTCGTTCATGAAGAAGCCGAACGCGGAGCTGTACATGCCGCCGGGGAAGAGCGTGGCCTGCTCGAGCACGGTGTCGAGCTTGAACGACACGATGGACTCCATGGGGAAGAACACGCCGTCGGCCACGCCGCCCTTGAGCAATTCGTAGGACTCGGGCGCGGGCTTCACGAACGCGGACGTGCCGAGGGCCTTGGCCACCGCCTCCGCCACGCCACCCCCGGTGCGGATCTTGAGGCCCTGTAGATCCGCGATGCCGCTCACCGGCTTCCGCGTGAACATCTGGCCCGGCCCGTGGGTGAATACGCCGAGCAGCTTCACGCCCTTGTACTCGCCCACCTTGTCGAAGTGCTTCCAGTGGATGCGGGAGTACGCGACGGAGTTGACCAGGGCCGTGTCGCCGGCGCCGGGCAGCTCGGCCATCAGCGGCAGGATGTGGCGCGCCGGCGTGTAGCTGGCGGTCACGTAGGACACGTCGACCAGGCCGTCCCGCACGGCGTCGAAGGTGCCGGGCGGCGCGGACGGATGCTTGGGCAGCATGGTGAGCTTCACGCGCCCCTGCGTGGCCTTCTCCACCTCGTTGGCCCAGCCCTGCAGGACCACGGCGGTGAGGTGATGCTGCGGAGATACCCACGAAGACATGGTGAGCGTGGTCTGGGCGGCGGCGGGCGCCGCGAGCGACCCGCACGCGACGAGCGCGAGCACGAAATAACGCATGATGGACAGCCTCCAGTCGAGAGCGGTGGGATGGAGAGCCGGGCGGTAGTGTAACATTCGGCCATGAAAACCGTCGTCGCGCTCCCCGGAGAAGGTATCGGCATCGAGGTCGTGGACGCCGCCTGCGAGCTCATGACCGCGGCCGGCATGCCCGTGAAGATCCTCACCCCGCCGCAGCGGGACGCGACTCCCGTCCCCAGCCCCGCCGGCGGCCACGCGCTGCCGGAGTCGACGCGGCGCGCCGCGCGCGAGGCCGACGCGGTGCTGTTCGGCGCGGCCGGCCCATCCACGTCCGGGGTGGTGGCGTGGCTCCGCTGGGAGATGGAGGCGTGGGGTGGCGTCCGGCCGGCGAAGTTCTACCCGGGCATGCGCTCTCCGCTCGCCGATCCCGAGGGCATCGATCTCATCGTGATCCGCGAGAACTCCGAGGGCATCTATCCCGGGCGCGAGGGCGATCTCGCCGAGCTCAAGCGCGCGATGCCCGGGTCGCGCGACCGCCTCGGCCGCGGCCTCGACGGCTACGGCGAGGGCCGCTACGCGGTGAAGGTGGTGACGCGGAAGGGCGCGGAGCGCATCGCGCGCTTCGCCTGCGAGGTGGCGCGCAAGCGCAAGGCCCGCGGCGGCCGCGGCGTGGTGGGCTGCGCCACCAAGTCCAATGTCCTGCGCCAGTCCGACGCCCTCTTCCACCACACCGTGGAGGAGATCGTGGCGGGCTGCCCCGACCTCCGCTTCGAGCACTTCCACGTGGACGACGCCGCCCGTCGGCTCATCCGCTTCCCCAAGGCGATGGACGTGCTCGTGTGCATGAACCAGTACGGCGACATCCTCTCCGACGTCGCCGGCGAGGTGGCGGGCGGGCTCGGAGTAGCGCCCTCGGCCAATCACGGCGACAACGGCTGGGCATACTTCGAGTCGGTGCACGGCTCCGCCCCCGACATCGCGGGACGCGGCATCGCCAATCCCACCGCCACCCTGCTCTCCTGCGTGCTGCTGCTCGATCACCTGGGACTCGAGACGGAATCACGGCGGCTCGAGGCCGCGGTGGCGCGCGTTTACCGGGACGGCCGCGCCCTCACGCCCGACCAGGGTGGGAGCGCCACCACGAAGGTGATGTCGGCCGCAGTGCTCGACGCCTACCGCAGTCAGTAGCGGCACGAGACGCCGCGCCCCATGCTCCTGATCGAGCACGCGCTCGTCGTCACCATGGACGGCGCGCGCCGCGTGTACGTGGACGGCTCGGTGGTCGTCGACGGCACGCGCATCGCGCAGGTCGGGCGCGCCGCCGACGTACGCCCACCTCGTCCGCCCGACCGCGTGATCGACGGGCGTGGCCGCCTGGTGATCCCGGGCTTCGTGGATACGCACGCGCATCTCTCCGAGCACCTCTCGCGCGGGCTCATCCCCGAGTCGGTGCCGGTGGACCGCTACGTCCCCGACTGGTACACGCCCCTCTACGCGACCATTTCGCCCGAGGAGGAGGCGGCGGCCGCGCAGCTCGCATGCCTGGAGATGCTCCGCACCGGCACCACCACCTTCTGCGAGGCCGGCACGCTGTTCGACGTGCCCGCGGTGGCGCGTGCCGTGGACGCGGTGGGGCTGCGGGCCATCCTGGGCCGCTGGTCCTGGGATCTCGCGAGCGGCCCCGGGCCCCTCGCCCAGTCCACCGACGGCGCGCTGGCCCTCACCGAGGCCGCAATGGACATGGTGGGCGCGCTCGGCACCACCCGGGTGGGCGTGTGGCCCATTCTCATCGGCTTCGGGACCGCCTCGGAGCGGCTGATCCGCGGGGCGCATGCCCTCGCCGACCGGCGCGGCACCGGCTGGGGCATGATGCAGTTCGCCTCGCACCCGTCGCGGAAGACGGCGGATATCCTGCCCCTGGCGATGCTGGAAGCCTGGGGGGTGCTCGGCCCCCGCTGCAAGCTCGCCCACATGGTGCACGTGAGCGAGGACGACATCGCGCTCCTCGCGCGCCGCGACGTCAAGATCGCGCACTGCCCGTCCGCGGCGCTCAAGCACGTGAAGGGCCTGCACGCCCACGGCCGCTTTCCCGAGATGCTGGACGCGGGGGTGACCGTCTCCCTCGGCGGTGACAGCGCCAACGGCTCGAATCACTTCGACATGCTGCGCCTCATGTCGCTCGCCGCGCTCGCCGCCAAGGACGCGCGCCTCGATCCCGGCGTGCTGCCGCCCGAGCGCGTGCTCGAGATGGCCACGCTCCACGGCGCGCGGGCGCTGGGCCTCGAGGCCGAGATCGGCTCGCTCGAGGCGGGCAAGCGGGCCGACCTCGTGCTCTTCGACGTGGACCGGCCGGAGTGGCGCCCGCTCCTCGATCCCGTGGCCAATCTCGTCCACAGCGCCAGCGGCGCGAGCGTGCACACGGTGCTGATCGACGGGCGCATCGTGCTCGACGCCGGACAGGTGACGACGGTGGACGAGGCGGAGGTGCTGGAGCGGGCCGAACGCCTCGCCCGGCCCTATCTGGACCGGGCGGGGGTCGCCGCGCGGCCGCAGTGGCCGCGCATTCTCTGAGCCGCGGCCGCTAGACGACGGCGGGCTTGTAGATCGGGGTGCGCCACTCGGGGAAGCGCTTGTCCACCCCGCGCACCACGTCCATGTAGCTGGTGAGAAGCCGCTGAGTGACCGGGCCCACGGCGCCGCTGCCGAGGTTGAACCGATCCACGGACAGGATGGGCGTGATCTCGTAGCCGCTACCGCAGAAGAAGGCCTCGTCGGCCACGTAGAGCTCGGTCCGCGCGATATGCCGCTCCACCACCTCGATGCCGAGCGCGGGCGCCAGGGGGTCGAGCAGCGTGGTGCGGGTGATGGACTCCAGGATGTCGCTGGTCAGCGGCGGCGTGATGAGCTGGCCGCGGCGAACCATGAAGAACGTCGCGCCCGATCCTTCCGCCACCGTGCCGTGCTGGTTCAGGAAGATCGGCGCGTCGTACCCATCGGCCTTGGCCTGCAGCGTGGCGAGCCGGCCGTTCTGGTAGTTCGACCCGGACTTGAGCCGAATGGGGATGGCGTTGTCCGACGTGCGCTGCCAGGACGTGACGCAGCAGCGGAGCCCCGCCCCGTCCGTGATGCGGCCGCGCCGACGGGGATTGATGTACATCCCGGTGGGCGAGGTCGAGTCGAGCCCCGCGCCGCCCACGTAGGCGACCAGGTGCATGTGCACGTCTTCCTGGACGTCGTTGCCGCGGAGCGCCTCGCGGACCGCCTCGTAGAGGTCGGCGTCCGAGTAGGGCACGGTGAAGCGCATCATCTTCATGGACTCGCGGAAGCGCGCGAAGTGCTCGGCGAGCCGGAAGGCGTAGAGCTCCCCGTCAGCGGCATTCCAGTAAGCCCGCAGCCCCTCGAAGACGTTGGTGGCGTAAAAGACCGCCGCGCTGTTGACGGGCAGAACGGCCTCCGCCTGGGGTACGAGCTTGCCATTCATCCAGATCTTGAAGTCGGCCATGCGCCGCTGCCTCCTGTGGGGGTGTGGGCCTCGAGAGCCAAGTCTAGCAGGCCGGGGGCCGGCCCGCCACCATCTTACCCCCGCTCGAACGTCGACAGCGTGCGGCGCAGCTCGTCCGCCCTCACCGTGCCGCCGTAGCGCGCGATGCCCTCGCGGATCACCTCGAGGGCTCGGGCGCGGTCGCCCCGGCGCCAGTGCGCCCACGCGAGCTGATTCCAGGTCTCGGCGAGCTTGTATGGGCTCACGTCCATGGCGCGCTCGTCGAGGAGGCGCCGGCACGCCGCGATGGCCTCGTCGTGACGGCCGGCGGAGGAATAGAGCTGGCTGAGGCTCACCGCCAGCGACTGCGTTGTGTCACCGACCATGCAGTTCGCGCAATTGTCGGTGCGGGCGCGATAGCTGAAGTAGCGCGTGTAGCCGAACTCGGCCAGGCCCAGGCGCTGCGGGTAGTCGGCGGCGACGTGGTCCAACAGCATGATCGCGGTGGCCACGACGTGGTCGTCGTCGGGATGGTCCACGATGCCCTGATAGGCGGACTTGAAGAACTGACGCTCGCCGACCCCGCCGCGCGGGAAGCCCTGCCAGGCGGCGAGGAGATCGCCGACATTGTCCACCCTGTAGGGGGTCTGCACGCGCTCCCACCAGTCGGGGCGCGGCGCCGCCGTCGCGAACGCGGCCACGAACTCGCGCAGGCGCGCCCCTCGCGTCGCCTCCAGCGCCGCGTGCACCGCCCTGACCCGCTCGCGCTCGCGCGCGGCCATCCACTGATAGGTGGCGGCGCCGCCGCTGCCGACCACGAGCCCCGCGACCACGAAGCCGGCGAGCGCCAGCGCGCGGCGGCGCCTCCTGGACTGATCGGGGACGGCGACGAACCGGTACGCACCCGCGAGCAAGGCCATCACGGCGCCCGCCACCGCGCCGTAGACCCAGCGCGGCATGCTCTCGTCGCGGACGCGAAAGCGGTAGTTCCACGAGTGCGCACCCCCGTCGTGCGTGTAGAGATCGCCCACCAAACGGCCGCCCTGCCAGGCCTCGACGCGGAACACGTACTGCTCGCCCTCGCCGGCCGGCGGCAGCGCCAGCGTTACCGTGACGTCTCCGGTGGTGGCGCTGACGACCTCGCGCTCGCCGCCGGGCCGCCCGCAGGGCCGCGCGAGGAGTCGATAGCGATACTCGGCGTCCGCCACCAGCGGCTCCCAGCCGAACTCCACCGTCGCGCGCGGAGTCCACGCGTAGCGCGGCGTAGCGAAGCTCGGCTGCTTGTCGCAGCTCGTCAGCATGCCCTCGATGGGGCGGCCGTTGTCGCCGGGGCGCGTGAGATGGATCAGCCGCGCCATGTCCACGGTGATTCGCTCCGGACCGTCCGCCGTGATCTCGAAGACGGGCTGGGCCTCGTAGTCACCCGGATGGCGCCGCGGGTTGGCGGGATTCTCGTCGATGCTCACGTGCATGCGGTACTTGCCGGGCAGGGGCCCCGCTAACGTGTAGGCGCCGGGCGTGGGGGTGCGCTCGACACGACAGGACGTCCAGCGGTTCCGGGTGTAGTCGAAGCACGAGAAGTCGGGCGGGGCCTGCGGATCGAGGGGCCGCCCGTCGAATCGCAGCTCGAGGGGGATCGCCCGGTCGACCGAGGCTTGCGCGTCGGGCGCCGCGGGAAAGAGCGCGGCGAGGAAAGAAGCCGCGAGACCGAGCACCGAGCGGCGGCGGGCGCGGCGACTCACCCGAAGCCGCGGTTACCGCCGGGCGACGAGCCTGCGGAAGACGGCGCCGAACTCGAACCCGTAGCCCGAGGCCAGCTCAGCCGCGTTCTTCTTGATCCGCTCGCCCATGGTGGCGCCCGCGGGGATGTTGAAGCCGGGCACCTGGCTCTGATGCCGGATGATCGCCGCGACCTGCCGGTCGATCGACTCCGTCACGTCCACGATGACGTCGGGCTCGTCCGCGCCCCAATACCAAAGCTCGCGCACCTTGTGCGGCTCCAGCCCCTCGCGCGTGATGTGCTCGGGGAAGTGCAGGTGGTCGCGCGCGTAGGGATAGACGGCGTCGGTCGCCACGATGCCCGCCTTGCGATGGTCGCGGTGCTGGAAGCCCCGGATCCGATACGGATCGTGGACGAACACGGTGTGCGGCCGGTGGCGGCGGACCGCCCGGACCACGTCGCCCAGGAAGGCGCGCGTGTCCTCCAGCTCACCGTCGGGATAGCCCAGCATCTCGACGTGGCGCACGCCCATGAAGTCGGCGGCGGCGCGCTGCTCGGCGGCGCGCCGCGCCACCAGCGCCTCGGGGGCGAGGCTGCGATCGGCGGTGCCGGCCTGGCCGTCGGTGCAGAGCACGTAGCTGACCTCGCACCCCGCCGCGACCCAGCGCGCGATCACCCCGCCGGAGCCGATCTCGGCATCGTCGGGATGGGCGAAGATCACCATGGCGCGGTCGGGAACGTCGGTGACGATCTCCAGCTTGCGATCGGGGTCGGTGGACATACGGACGATTTTACCCCGGACTCCGCCGGCGCGCCTCGACCTGCCGGGCCAGCTCCTCCGCGGCGGCCTGCTTGGAGGGACCCGCGGAGCGGAAGTAGTAGCGCTGGAGCACGTCCTGGATGCGGCGCGCCTCCGCGTACGGCGCCTGGGCGATCTGGCGCTGGGCCTCGCGGAGCGTGTCCTCGATCGGCGTGAACCGCACGCGCGGATCGCCGCGCAGCCGGTCCATGATCGCGTCCTCGTAGATCCAGATGCGCGCCTTGAGCAGCTCGCCCGCGAACGCGATCTCGTCGACGCGGAGCGGCCCGGCCTGGCCCACCGGCGGCGGCACCTGGGAAAAGATCAGGTGGATGCGGTTGGCGGTGAGCCACGCGTCGTCCGCGGTCTTCTCGTGGCCCACGTGGCCGCGCGCGGCCAGGGGCCGCTTGGCGAGCGAGTACTGCGTGAGGCCGGTCATTTCCGCGAGGTACGGCAGCCCACTATAGTACCCGAACACGCACATCCCGCCCTCGTACGCGGCGCGGATGGGCAGGCCGCCGAGGGTCTGTCCGGCCGTGAGCCCCTGGAGGCGCCGCGCTTCCATGAGCGCGGGCGGGTAGAACGCGGGCTCGTCGGCGATGCCACGAACGCGCGCCCCGGAATGGGCGAAGACGGGATACGGCAGCAGCACGCCGGCGAGGGCCAGCGCCGCAGCGGCGGCGGGCACGAGACGGTCGGGCTGCGCCGCGAGCAGATCTTCCAGCACGACGAAGAGGAGTGGCATGGCGGGCAAGAGGCGCCGCGCGAACATGAAGTCGCCGCCGCTGTGCGCCACGTAGGCGACGAAGAGGACGAACGCGGCCAGCAGCACGACATGGCTCCGGGTGAGGATCTCGTCGAGCCGCGGCAGGCTGGCGAGGAGGAGCAGGACGGCGAGCGGCACGATGAACCAGTTCTTCTCGAGGAACAGCAGCACGTAGAACCATCCCTGGCCGTAGTAGGGAACGAGGGCGGACTTGGAGTAGAACGCGGTGGGGAAGAGGTCTCCATAGTAGCCGAGCTTGAACGCGACGAGCGCGACGCCCGCCACCGCGAGCGGCGCCGCCACCGCCCCCGCGAGCGCAAGCCGCCGGCGTGGCGGGGCCTCCGGATGCACGAGCCAGGCGCCGGCGACACCGACCATCGCGAAGAGCACGCCGTCCGGCCGCGTGGCGACGGCGGCGGCGAGCAGCGCGCCCGCGGCGGCGAGCGCGCCCACGCCGCTCGCGGGACGGCTCGCGAGCAGGAGCCCGCTCACCGCGAGGAGGGCGAAGAGGCTGGTCTCGAGGCCGCCGGTGGCCCAGGTCTGGTAGTCCGGCATCAACAGTACCAGGCCCGCGGCGAGCGGGGCGAAGGGCATCCGCGTCCCCGGCCGCCGGCTCCGCCACGCGAGCACCGCCACCAGCCCCAGCCAGCACGCGATCCCGAGCGTCTGCGAGGAGGCTTCGGGGGAAAACCCGAGCGCCATCGCGCCGGCGAGGAGCAGCGTCCACAGGAGATTCGTGTAGCCCTCGACGCGCTCGCCGACGTTGTAGACGAGCCCGTCGCCGCGCGCGAGATGGGCCGCGTACCGGAACGAGATGAAGCCGTCGTCCGAGAGCCAGGCGAGGCCGAGCGCGCGCCAGATCGCGAGGACGACGGCGGCCGTGGCCAGCGAGACCGCTCCCGCGAGGAGGATGCGGCGGCGCGAGGAGCCCGACGGCCAGTGCACCTTGGCAGCGATTCTACCCGCGCGGCCCCCGCGAGCCCGCGACTTGTGTGCGGTCGCGGCGGATGCTATACCGGCCCTCACCGGAGGGCACCCATTCATGAAGATCAAGGCGGAGAACGGGCTCGCGCGCATCCTGAAGGCCGAGGGCATTCCCTGGGTCTCGTGCTACCCCACCAGCAACGTGAACAACGCGCTCGGCGAGGAAGGCGTGCCCATCCTCATGATGGGCGAGGAGCGCTTCGCCGTCGCGGTGGCCGACGCGTTCTCGCGCGTGACGTGCGGGAAGCAGATCGGCGCCTGCACGGTGATGGCGAGCCTCAACGCCGCCGGCATCCAGATGGCGTACGGCGCCGTCGCCCAGGCCTGGGAGGACTCCTCGCCGGTGCTCGTCATCGCGGAAGGGCTCGGTCGCGGCGCCAGCCGCCACACGCATTACGACATGGCCGGCGCCTTCAAGTCGGTCACCAAGTGGGTCGGCGAGATCGATCGCGCCGAGCTGGTCCCGGACTACCTCCGCCGCGCCTTCACCCAGCTCCGCTCGGGCCGTCCAGGGCCGGTGCTGCTTCTCGTCCCCCGCGACCTCGGCGAGTACGAGGAGGACCTGCATCCGTACACGCCGGTGAAGGGCTGGCGCTCGGCCCCCTATCCCGACGACGTCACCGCCGCCGTGAAGGCGCTCCTCGCCGCCAAGAGCCCGCTCATCTACGTCGGCGAGGGCGTGTACTACGGCGACGCGACGAGCGAGCTTCGCGCCTTCGCGGAGCTGGCCCAGGCCCCG
>DASTYT010000033.1 GCA_035764725.1 Candidatus Methylomirabilota bacterium
CAATTAAAGCGGTACGCGAGCTGGGTTCAAAACGTCGTGAGACAGTTTGGTCCCTATCTGCCGTGGGCGTAGGAGAAGTGAGAGGATCTGTCCTTAGTACGAGAGGACCGGGATGGACGCACCGCTGGTGTACCAGTTGTCCCGCCAGGGGCATCGCTGGGTAGCTATGTGCGGAACGGATAACCGCTGAAAGCATCTAAGCGGGAAGCCAACCTCGAGACGACTTCTCCCGGGCGCAAGCCCCTGAAGCCCCCTCGAAGACGACGAGGTTGATAGGCCGGAGGTGTACGCGCCGTGAGGCGCTCAGCTGACCGGTACTAATCGGGCGTGCGGCTTGGTCTCCCTCTTCTCAGGTCGTAGGCGACCATGAGGCGAGGTCGAGATCGAGGCATCGAAAGACGTTCGGGCCACGCGAGGCCCGCTGGAAGACTCTTCTTACCCTTCGTATTCAGCCTTCGAGAGGCCCCCAAGGCCCCTCGAGCTCTTTTCAAGGTTTGCGGTGGCTATGTCGGTGGGGTCACACCCGTTCCCATCCCGAACACGGTAGTTAAGCCCACCAGAGCCGATGGTACTGCACCGGAAGCGGTGTGGGAGAGTAGGTCGCTGCCGCATCTTTTTGGCCCGCTGGCGCAATTCGCGCCGGCGGGCTTTTTCTTTTCCGCAGCGCGCGGACGGGCCGCGGAATGGCGGCCCGGATCGGCGGTTCTGCGGGGCTGGGCGGCGCGTTCCGGGTAGACTTCGCCCCCTGGAGGTCGGCAATGGCTGCGGTCAAGGTTGGCGTGATCGGAGGCACGGGGCTCGGCGAGGCGCTCGGCGCGCTGGGCGGAGGCGAGGCGCGCGAGATCGACACGCCCTTCGGTAGCCCCTCCGGTCCCATCACGCTCACCGAGGTCGGGGGCGTCCCGGTCGCGCTCCTCTCGCGGCATGGCGAGGGGCACATGCGGAACCCGTCGCAGGTGCCCTACCGCGCCAACATCTGGGCGCTCAAGTCGCTGGGCGTGACGCACGTGCTGGCGAGCGGGGCGTGCGGCAGCCTCCGCGAGGACGTGGCGCCGAAGCACCTCGTCATCCCTGACCAGGTCATCGACCGGACCCATCGCAGGGCGAGCACGTTCTTCGACGACCTCGCGGTCCACGTCGAGCTCGGCGCGCCCTTCTGCAACACCCTCCGCAACGTCCTCGTGAAGGCCGGGACCGGGTTCCCCGCCCGCATCCACCAGGGCGGCACGTACGTCTGCATGGAGGGCCCGCAGTTCTCCACGCGCGCCGAGAGCGAGCTGCACCGCAGCTGGGGCGCGTCGCTCATCGGCATGACGGTGATGCCCGAGGCGAAGCTCGCCCGCGAGGCCGAGCTCTGCTACGCGGTGGTGGCGCTCCCCACCGACTACGACTGCTGGAAGCCGCACCCGGCGACGCTCGATCAGGCGAAGCTCATCGAGGAGATCCTCGGGAACGTGAAGGCCGCCACGCAGAACGCGCTCGAGCTCATCCGGCGCGCCATCCCCCAGGTCGCCGCGATCGAGAAGCCGTGCGCGTGCCAGTCCGCGCTCGCGCTCGCCATCTGGTCGGATCGCTCGCGCATCCCGGCGGACGTTCGCCAGAAGCTCGCGCCGATCCTCGGCAAGTACGTCCCCTAGCCGACCGGCGATGACCGCGAGCAGCCGGGGCGCAGCCCCCGTGCAACTGCTATGAGGACGCGGTGACGCTCCTCCACGCCGCCTCGCTCCGGCTCGCCTTCGGCAGCCGCACCGTCTTCGACGGGCTCACCCTCACGATCGAGGAGGGCGAGCGGGTCGGGCTCGTGGGCGTGAACGGCTCCGGAAAGTCCTCGCTCATGCGCATGCTCGCGCGCGCGGCGGAGCCGGACGCCGGCGAGCTGCAGCTCCGGCGCGGCGCGCTCGTCACCTACCTCCCGCAGGAGCCGGAGTTCCCGGCGGACGCCACCGTCGCCTCCGAGCTGGAGGTGGCGCGGGCGCCGCTCCGGGCGGCGATCGAGGCGCACGCGGCGCTCTCCGCGCGGCTCGCCGGCGAGCAGGACCCCGCAGCGCACGATCGGCTGCTGCACGATCTCGCGCGCCTCGGGGACCGCATCGAGCAGCTGGGGGGCTGGGACACCGCCCACGAGGCGCGCCGGCTGCTGGAGCGGCTCGGCGTGAGGGACTGGGACCGTCCGGTCTCGGAGCTGTCGGGCGGCACCCGGAAGCGCGTCGCCCTGGCGCGGGCGCTGCTCACGCACCCCGATCTCCTCCTCCTCGACGAG
>DASTYT010000034.1 GCA_035764725.1 Candidatus Methylomirabilota bacterium
CGGGATCGGCGATCAACGCGCGCGTCATCCCGACCATGTCGATCTGGCCGTCGGCGATGACCTGGTCCGCGTGGGCCGGATCCACGATGCGCCCGGCGTGGAAGATCGGCATGCCGGGCACCGCCGCCTTGATCGCGGCCACCAGCGGCACGAAGACGCCGCGGGGCTGCGACATGTTCGGGACGGCGAGGGCCTGCAGCGGCACGGTGTGGGCGCCGCCGCCGATGATGGAGAGGAAGTCCACGAGCCCCGAGGCGGCCAGGCGCCGCGCGATCTCCGCCATGTCGGCGGCGCTGAGGCCGCCGGGCGTCATCTCGTCGCCCGAGATGCGCGCGCCCACCACGAAGTCGCGCCCGACCTGGCGGCGGATCTCGCGCAGCACCTCGAAGCCGAAGCGCAGGCGGTTCTCGAGGCTGCCCCCATACTCGTCCGTCCGGCGGTTGAAGAGGGGCGACCAGAACTGGTCGACGAGGTGATTGTGGGCGAAGGACAGCTCGACGCCGTCCAGGCCCCCCTCGCGGCAGCGCCGCGTGGCGTCCCCGAAGGCGCGCACGAGCATGGCGATCTGCTCGGGCTCGATCTCGTGCGGGACCTCGCGGTGCACCTTCTCCGGGATCTGCGAGGGCGCCAGCAGCACGTGCATCTGCTCCACGTCCGACTGCGAGCGCCGGCCCATGTGGGTGAGCTGGCTCATCACGCGGCAGTCGTGGCGGTGCACGGCGTCCGCGATGCCGCGATAGCCCGCGATCACGGAGTCGTCGTGGTTGGCGATCATGTTCCACGCGCTCGCCGGTGAGGACGGATGCACGCTGGTCGAGCCGCCGATGATGGTGAGCGCGGCGCCGCCGCGCGCCTTGCCCTCGTGATAGGCGCGGAGGCGCGGACCGGGCTTGCCCTCCTCGGCCATGGCCTCGGCGTGGCCGCTCGAGAAGATGCGGTTCTTCAGCGTGAGGCCGCCAACCCGGAGCGGCGAGAACAGGCGAGGAAATGGGGTTGCCATCGGCCTCAAGCATGGACGCTCGCGGCCGTCCTCGTCAACGGCCCTATTGGGCGCACAGCACCTCGGGCCTCGCCCGACCGGGCGAGGCCCGAGGCATCTCCGAGCCTCTAGTCGAAGCGCATCTTGAACACGCCGGGCGAATAGGCGTGGCGCACCTGCGCGTTGTCAAATACCGCCACGCCGAATGCGTACTCCTTCTTGAGGTCGGAGAACTGCACGTCGTACTCGCTGCCGGTGGTCAGCTTGCGCCAAAACACGCTGGTCCGCACGCCATCAGCCCAGACGACTCTGGCGGAGATGTCGCCGCGGTCGCCGGTGAAGGGGGCGATGATGATGCCCGGCACCTCGTCGCTGGCCTTGTACTTCGAATCGTCGAACGGCTCCTTTTCGGCATTCAGGATCCAGTAGGGCGGCGCCGGCCTGTTGCCGGGAAGGGCGAACTTCGGCCCCTTCTTGTCGTCGCTCACGTTATTGGTGTAGCCCCCACCCGTATTGGGGTCGGTCTTTCGGCCGGCCTCGGGTGCTTTGTCCTTGTCGTAGCGGGTGCCGTCCACATACTGATCGTCCACCTGGTTGACGGGGGCCGTTCGCACGCCCTTCATGTGCCAGAGGTCGAGCCGCTCGTTGGGGCTGGGCGTGTACTTGTTACCGAAGGGCTTGCCCTCGCCCACATGGCAGGCGGAGAAGCAGCCGCGCTGCTCAAAGGCAGGCGAGCTGATGTTCCAGAGCATCGCCCACTTGTCCTCGTAGTAGAGGTTGTTGTCTCCACCCTTGTCATTCGGGTCCACGAGCTTCTTCCACGAGCCGTCGGGCTGCTTCTGCCATGGCTCGCGCTTGACGCTGTTCGTCTCGTCCTTGTACTGCATGAGGAAGTACACGGTGTCGACCGTGTAAACGGCGCGGAGCGACACCTCCGTGGAGCCGCCGGACAGGTTCTTGCCGCCCACCACCTTGACCGTCAGGGGAGGAGCGGTTTTCCAGGCCGCGTCCAGTGTCCCGTCCACCGCCGGCGCGGCAGCCACCTTCTTGGCCGTCAGCACGTTAGGCTGGGCGCTGGGCGCGGTGGAGGCCAGCGGGAGGGCGGCGCCGAGCGCTACCGCCACGATCGACGCCACCCACCTCGGAGAAAATGTCATCTGCCGTCTCCTTTCTCGTTTGCGAAGCGCTAGGCCCGGCGGATACGGTAGGGCGGGTCGAATGGCAGCGAGAGCCGCCCCTCCGCGTGGACACACTGGCGCTCGCACGTGACCTCATCTGGGTGCTCGAACGCGCTGCACGTGAGCACGCCGCGGCGACGGAAGCCGAGCACGCCGCGGTCCTCGAAATCCACTTCGACCTCGCGGGCGACGCCGGGGCACCAGAACGCGCGCCGGCGCACGACACTCGTTGCGAAGATCGTCAGCAAGAGCGCGAGGAGCACGAACCCGGCGGCCCAGGCGAGTGAGGCCCAGCCCATGGCGTCCGCCACGGTCTGTACCACGGCCACTTCCCCTCCGTCCCAGCCCTCGGGCGTCATCAGAAAGTCCATAGCGGTCACCTCCTTCTACCCAGGTCCAGTGCAATGCCAATGCCGCCGGGCCTCGTGGAAGCAACGGCGTCGAATCAGCTACTTGGGGCGGGCCGGCTGACATATTTGGTGGTTGGCGACGGGGAGCGGACGCCTCGGTGAGGCGCGCGCGCCTCGGGCCGAGCCCTGCGGGTGCGCGCCGGAAGCGTGTGGGATACTGCCCGCATGGACGGGCCGGGCCTCTGATCCGCTCGATCAGTGCCGTCACCTTCTTCACGGCCGACATGGCCCGGGCGGTGCGCTTCTATGCGGCGCTGGGTTTCACGCTGGCCTATGGCGGGGAGGCCGCGGCCTTCACGTCGTTCCGCGTGGGCGGGGGCCATCTGAACCTCGCGCGCAGCGACGAGACCTCGGTGGCCCCCGGCGCCACCCGCGTCATCTTCCACGTCGACGACGTCGATGCCCTCTACGCGGTGGTCCTCGCCGGCGGGTTCGCCCCCGAGGCGCCGCCGCGCGACGCGTCCTGGGGCGAGCGCTACTTCCACCTCACCGATCCTGACGGCCACGCCCTGTCCTTCGCGAAGCCCCTGAAGCGGCGGGCGTAGCCTGCGGCCGTCTTGACAAGATCACGGTCATGGCGCAGCCTTTGGCTCGCCCCACGGGAGCGCCCTCGTCAGAATCCACATATGCGAGGCGCAGAAAGAGAGAGGCCAATGACGTCGTCCTGGACCGGTATGCGCGGCTGGGTGGTGGTCGGGCTGGTCGTGGCGCTGCTGGTGGGCGCCGATGGAGCCTCCTACACGGCGCGGGCGGCCGATCCCATCAAGATCGGGTTCGGGATGGCCCTGACCGGCGGACTCTCGGCCAACGGCAAGCCGGCGCTGCTCGCCATGCAGATCTGGAAGGACGACGTGAACAAGAAAGGCGGGCTCCTCGGGCGGCCCGTCGAGCTGATCTACTACGACGATCAGACCAACCCCGCGACCGTGCCCGGCCTCTACACCAAGCTGCTCGAGGTGGACAAGGTCGACCTCATCGTGTCCGGCTACGGGACCAATCTGATCGCGCCGCTCCTGCCCATCGCCATGGAGCGGAAGCTCACGCTGATGGGCATGTTCGGCCTCGCCAACAACGAGAAGTATCAGTACCCGAACTATTTCCAGATCCAGCCGGCCGGGGAGGATCCCCAGACCAGCACCGCCATCGGCTTCTTCGAGTTGGCGGCCAAGCAGAACCCCAAGCCCCAGACCGTGGCCATCGTGGGCGCCGACGCCGAGTACCCGCAGAACGCGCTGGTGGGCGCGCGGGAGCTCATCAAGAAGTTCGGGTTCAAGACGGTCTACGACAAGACCTACCCGCCGAACACCACCGACTACACACCCATCGTGCGGGCCATCAAGGCCACCAACCCCGACATCGTGTTCATCGCCTCCTACCCGCCCGACTCCGTCGGCATGCTGCGCGCCGCGCACGAGGTGAAGCTCGAGCCCAAGATCATGGGCGGCGGCATGGTGGGCCTCATGTTCACGTCGATCATGACCAGCATGGGCCCCGCGCTGAACGGGATCGTGAACTACGACTTCTGGGCGCCGGAGCCGACCTTCATGGCCGTCCCCGGGATCAAGGAGTTCTTCAAGGAGTATCAGCCGCGGGCGGAGAAGGAGAAGGTCGACACGCTCGGATATTACCTGCCGCCCTACTCCTACGCCCTGATGCAGGTGCTGGGGCAGGCGGTGGAGGCGACCAAGGGCTTGGACCAGCAGAAGATCGCCGACTACATCCGCAAGACCGAGTTCAACACCATCGTCGGCAAGATCAAGTTCGGCAAGAACGGCGAGTGGGCGCACGGGCGGACGCTCATGGTCCAGTACCAGAAGATCGACGGCAGCGGCGCCGAGCAGTTCCGGAAGCCGGGCAAGAAGGTCGTGCTCTACCCCGACGAGTTCAAGTCGGGCACCATCATCTACCCGTACGCGGCGGCGAAGAACTAGCGCGAGTCCGTTCTGTTCTCCTGGGACCTTCTCGCGAACGCGGTGGTCGCCGGGCTGCTGCTGAGCGGCTTCTACGCCGCCGTCAGCCTCGGGGTGTCGGTCATCTTCGGGCTGCTCGATATCGCCAATATCGCGCAGCCCGCGTTCTTGATCCTGGGCGCCTACGCCGCCTACGTCATGAACGGGGCCTTCGGCCTCGATCCCATCCTGTGCGGGCTCCTCTTCACGCCCGTGTTCTTCGTGCTGGGCGCGGTGGTGTATCGCATCTACTACGAGAGCTTCGAGCGCCGCGGGGCGGAATCGCTCCGCGGCCTCGTCTTCTTCTTCGGGCTCCTCTTCATCATCGAGGTGAGCCTGAGCATGGTCTTCGGGGTGGACTACCGGCTCGTGCAGAGCGGGTGGACGACCCGGTCCTTCGAGATCGCGGGGGTGGGCATCGCCTTCCGCTACCTCGTGCCCTGCGTGGTCGGCCTCGCGATGACGCTCACCATGTACCTCTTCCTGAGCCGCACCTTCTACGGCCGCGCCATCATGGCGGTGTCGCAGGACCGCATGGCCCTCCGCCTGATGGGCGCCAATCCCGTCACCATCAAGACCATCGCCTTCGGCGTGGGCATCGCCGCGGCGAGCCTGGCCGGCGCGCTCCTCATCAGCATCGCCCCCGTCATTCCCTCCGCGGACCGGGACTACATTGGGCGCATGTTCGCGATCACCGTGCTCGGCGGCATGGGCTCGATCGGCGGCACCCTGGTCGCCTCCGCGATCCTCGGCGTGGCCGAGAGCCTCATGTCCACCTTCTTCGGGCCGTCGTGGTCCCTCGCGGTGTCGTTCGGCATCCTGCTCATCGTGCTCGCCGTCCGGCCCGCGGGGCTCTTCGGCCGCTAGATGGGGCGCGGGCTCGGCGCGCTGCTGATCGGGGTCCTGATCGTCGGGGTGGGGGTCGGGCTCGCCGCCCTCAAGGTGAACCCGTACTTCTACTTCGCCGGCTACGTGATCCTGCAGTACATCGTGATCGCGACGGCCTGGAACATCCTCGGCGGCTACGCGGGCTACGTGAACTTCGGCACCCCCGCCTTCTTCGCGATGGGCGCCTACACGGCGGTGCTCCTCATCAAGTGGGTGAAGGCGCCGTTGCCCGTGCTCCTGCTGGCCGGCGGCCTCGTCGCCGCCCTGCTCGGGCTCGGCATCGGTTACCTCACGCTGCGCCTCCGGGGCACGTTCTTCTCCATCGCCACCCTGGCCCTCGCGGTCATGCTCCAGACCGTCGTCATGAACTGGGAGTACGTCGGCGGGTCGCGGGGGACGAGCGTGATCCGTCCCGCCGGCCCCCCGTTCGGCAGCTACGTCACCTTCCTCTTCACGGTGATGGTCGGGCTCGCGGTGGCCTCCGTGCTCATCGCGCGCTTCATCGAGCGCTCGCGCATCGGCCGCGGGCTGGCCGCGCTGCGGGACAGCGAGGAGGCGGCCGAGTGCATGGGGGTGCCGACCCTGCGCCTCAAGCTCTTCGCGACCACGGTGAGCGGCTTCCTGCTCGGGGTGGCAGGAGCGCCGTTTCCCTACTACGTGACGTTCGTCGAGCCCAATTCGGCGTTCGCCCTCGACTACGCGGTGAACGCCCTCGCCATGCCGATGATCGGCGGCACCACGAGCTGGATCGGGCCGGTGATCGGCGCCGTGCTCCTGGGCACCGCCCAGCAGATCGCCATCGTGACCATCTCGTCCGAGATGAACCTCTTCATCGTGGGCGTGGTGCTGGTGCTCTTCGTCGTGCTGGCCCCCGAGGGGATCCTGGGCCTCGTGCGCCGGGTGCGGGGCCGCTGAGGTGGCCGCCGCGCTGCTCGAGGTCGAGGGGGTCGTCAAGCGCTTCGGGGGCTTCACCGCGCTCAACGGCGTGAGCCTGTCCGTCAAGGCGGGCGAGCGCTTCGGCCTCATCGGGCCGAACGGCTCCGGGAAGACCACCCTCATCAACTGCGTGTCCGGCGTGCTGCCGGTGAACGGCGGGTCCATCCGCTTCGACGGGCAGGAGATCACCGGGATGCCGCCGCATCAGCGGAGCCGTCTGGGCATCGTGCGGAGCTTCCAGATCCCCAAGCCCTTCACGAGCATGACGGTGCGGGACAATCTCGGCATCTCGCTGGAGTACGCGGGGGCGGCCCGCGCGGGCGCGCCGGGGAGCGCGAGCGCGGAGGACATCCTGCGCAATATCGGCCTCGAGGCGAAGACCCACCTCCGGCCCGGCGGGCTCACCCAGATCGAGATGCGCAAGCTCGAGCTGGCGCGCGCGATGGCGGCGCACCCCAAGCTCCTCATCTCCGACGAGGCGATGGCGGGGCTGTCCAGCACCGAGGTGGACGACATCCTGGAGATCCTCTTCCGTCTCAACGCTCAGGGCATCACCATCATCATGATCGAGCACATCATGCGGGCGGTCATGCGCTTCTCGGAGCGCATCGTGGTGCTGGACGCCGGCGAGCGCATCGCCGAGGGCACCCCGGACGAGATCGTCCGCCACCCGGCGGTGGAGCGGGCCTACCTTGGGGAGTGACCGTGGCGCGTAGCTCGATCGCCATCAAGAACGTCCACGCCGGCTACGGGTCGGTGCGCGTGCTCCACGGCGTGGACGTGGAGGTGCGGGACGGGGAGACGGTGGCCCTCCTCGGCACCAACGGCAACGGCAAGAGCACCCTCATCCGCTGCATCATGGGCATGGTCCGCCCCGAGGCGGGCGAGATCACGCTCGAGCTGGACGGGCAGCGGATCGATCTCACGCGGCGGTCCACCGAGGAGATCGTGGACCTCGGCATCGCGCTGGTGCCCGAGGGCCGCCACCTCTTCCCCAAGCTCACGGTCGAGGAGAATCTCCTGCTCGGCGCCTACCGGCGGGGCTCGCGCGCGGACATCGGGCGCAACCTCGCCTACTGCCACGAGGCTTTCCCGGTGCTGGCCCAGCGCCGGCGCCAGCTCGCCGGCAGCATGAGCGGGGGCGAGCAGCAGATGCTGGCGGTCGCGCGCGCCCTCATGTCCTCGCCGCGCATCCTGCTCGTGGACGAGCCGTCGGTGGGGCTGGCCCCGATCCTCGTGAGCCGGGTCATCGCCAAGATCAAGGAGCTCAAGGAGGAGCGCCAGCTCACCGTGCTGATGGCTGAGCAGAACTTCAACCAGGCCACGAAGATCGCCGACCGGGGCTACATCATCGTGCACGGGAAGATCGAGTTCGAGGGGCGCAGCACGCAGGAGCTGCGCGAGAACGAGCTGGTGAAGAAGTACTACCTGGGGGTCTAGCGGGCCCCTCAGCCGATGGACTGCTGGGCGCGAGGCCGGACGCGGCTCGCGAGCAGTCGCCGGTGCTCCAGCAAGAGCCGCACTGTCTCCTGCACGATCGTCGCCACCGGCACCGCGATGATCATGCCGAGCACGCCCAATGCGTGGTTGCCCACGACCACCGAGCCCAGCAGGACCGCCGGGTGGAGGTGCACGCTCCGCCCGATGGTCAGCGGCTGGATGAGCGTGTCGTCCAGCACCTTGATGAAGAGGAACATCACCAGCACGCGCACCACCGCGCCCAGGCCCATCGCGTAGAGGAGCACCACCAGGGTGGCGGCGCCCGCGGAGAGGAGCGGGCCCACGAACGGGATCACGTTGGCGACGCCGGCGAAGATCCCGAGCAGCAAGGGGTAGGGGATGCGCAGCGCCCAGAGCCCCATCGCGGCCAGCGCGCCCACCACGAGCCCGTCCAGCACCACGCCACGGATATATCGACCCACGACGCCATTCAGCTCGCGCCACACCGCCACCGAGGTCTCCACGTGCTGCGGGGGGAGGCGGTTCATGATTCCGGTGATGATGCTCGGCATGTCCCGCATCAGGAAGAACGCGAAGAAGGGGACCAGGATGCACAGGAGGAAGAGGTGCCCCGCGTGCTCGAAGAACTCGCCCGGCTCCTCCGGCGGGCGGTTGAGGAGCAGCTTGCTCAGCCACTGCTCGCCCTGGGGAAGGATGCTCTTGGCGACCGGCGCCGCCTCCATCAGCTCGACCAGGGAGCGGTCGAGGGCGGCGTCCACCCGCGTGATCGTCTCCGGCAGGCGCTCCACCAGGGTGGAGGTCTCGGCCACCACCCGCGGCCCGATCGTGATCCCGAGCAGCGCGGCCGTCAGGATGGTCGCCGAGAAGATCGCGCCCACCGCCACGCTCCGGCGGATGGCGAGGGCGTCCGTCCAGTTGATGAGGGGGCTCAGGAGATACGCCAGCATCATGGCCAGGAACACGGGGAGGAGCAGCCCCCGGGCGAGCCACACCAGGATGGCGATGCCCGCAATCGAGATGATCCAGAAGGGCTTCACACCGGCTCGGTCGTCCCCGGGCTGGGCCGCGCGTCGGTCACGGCGGCGGCATTCTGCCGCGCGTAGGAGGCCAGCAGCCGCGAGAGGTTCCGCATGATGACGAGGGCGATGCGCGCCTCCGAGTCCATCAGGGCGTCGAAGTCCGTCTTGTAGAGGATGAGCAGCCGCGACGCCTCGGCGACCCGCGCGCCGCCCGAGCGCTGGGAGTCGTCGATCAGGGCCATCTCGCCGAAGGCGTCCCCGGCGGTCAGCTTGCGCAGGACGTGGTCGCCACGCGGGGTGGCGCGGGTGATCTCCACGGACCCCTTCACGATCACGAAGAGCGCGCGGCCGGGGTCCCCCTCATGGAAGACCATGTCGCCCGGGGCGTAGTCCTTTTCGAGGAAGCGTGTGGACAGCCGGCCCAGCAGCCGGCGCGGCAGCCCGGCGAAGAGGGGCGAGTGCGCGAGGAACGGGGCGCGCCGGGCCTGCTCGGGGTCGATGGTCCAGGCGAGCCATCGGGGCAAGCGGCCTTCGAGTATGGCGTGCACTACCGCGGGGGGGCGCCGGGGCGCGAGCGGGGT
>DASTYT010000035.1 GCA_035764725.1 Candidatus Methylomirabilota bacterium
TTGCCCTCGTCGAGCTCGGCGTCGCCCACCATCACGATGAAGCGCTCCGGCCCGCAGGGTGCGCCGTGATCGGCGAGGTAGCGCGCGGCGAAGGCGCCGAAGGTCGCCTGCACCGCCCCGAGCCCCATGGAGCCGGTGGAGAGATCCACGATCTCCGGATTCTTGCGCCGGCTCGGATAGGCCTGAAGCCGGCCGAACGTGCGCAGCTCGCGCAGGTCATCCGCGCTCAGCCGTCCCAAGAGGAACTGGATCGCGTAGAAGGCGGGCGCGGCGTGCGCCTTGAGCGCCACGACGTCGCCCTCGCGCAGGTGGTGGAAATAGAGGGCGGTCAAGAGGCTCACCGACGAGGCGGAGGAGGCCTGATGCCCGCCGACCTTGGTCCCGTCGGGGTTCGGGCGCAGGTGGTTGGCGTGGTGAACCATCCAGGTCGCCAGCCACAGCACCCGGCGCTGGATGCGCTCGAGGATCTGGAGAGTCTGGTCCTGCACGGAGAAGCTAGTTGACCTTGATCGTGACGATGGCGGACATGCCGGCGCGGAGGGGCGGGGGATTGCCCACTTCCTTGCCGTCGAGGCGGATCTTCACGGGCACGCGCTGCACCACCTTCACCCAGTTGCCGGTGGCATTCTCGGGAGGCAGGAGCGAGAACCGCGAGCCCGTCCCGGCGCTGATCGAGTCGACCACGCCCTTGAGGTGCTTGCCCGAGAAGGTATCGACCTCGACCCAGGCGGTCTGACCGGGGCGCACGCGGGCGAGCTGCGTCTCCTTGAAGTTCGCCACCACCCAGACCGCGTGCAGCGGCACCAGCGCCATGAGGGGCTGGCCCATCTGCACCACCTGGCCCAGCTCCACCGTCTTCTTCGCCACCACGCCGTCGATGGGCGCGCGCACCTCGGTGTAGCCGAGCTGCAGCTCGGCCAGGGCCAGATCGGCCTGCGCCTCGCGCAGCCGCGCCTCGGCGCGCACGACCTCGGCCTCCTTCAGCGGGACGGTGTGGCGCTGGCTCTCCGCCCGGGCCAGCGTGGCCTTCGCCTCGAGCGCGCGCTCGCGGGCCTGGGTCACCGCCAGCTTGCGCGAGGCCAGCTCCGCCTCGGCCTGCGTCACCTCGCTCTCGGCCTGCGTGAGACGGCGGCGGGTTGCCTCCAGGTTGGAGGATGACGTCGATGCCGCGGCCTCGGCCTGGTCCACGTCGCGCTCGGCCACGTAGCCGCCCCTGGCGAGCTGCCGCACCCGCTCCTGCTCTCTGGACGTCTGGCGCGCGGTGCTCATCGCCCCCTGCACCTCGGCGGTCATCGCTGCGACCGCGGCGCGGCGCGACTCGACGCGGGCCACCACCTCGGCCACCGCCGATTCCGCTGCGCGCTCCGCCACACGGGCCGCTTCGAGCTGGGCGCGCGCCTCGTCGCCCTGCGCCCGCGTCAGCTCGCGCGCAAGGGGCACCTCCGTGCTGACCGACTTGAGCGCGGCTTCCGCCACCGCGGCGGCCGCCGCCGCCTGATCGCGCTTGGCCTGATAGTCGCGGGGATCCACGCGCAGGAGGAGGGCTCCCGCCTTGACGGTCTGGTTGTCGTCGACCATGAGCTCGGCTACATGGCCACTCACCTTCGCGCTGACCTGCGCGATGGTCCCCTCGACGTAGGCGTCGTCTGTCCAAATATACGAACGGGAGTACACCCAGGCGTAAACGCCGTAGCCGAGGGCCCCCAGGACCGCCAGCCCCGCCAACCCCAGAAAGAGCTTACGCGTCATCGCGTCTGGACGTTCGAGTCGAGCCCCCGGGGATGCGCGGCCCCCGAGGCTCGACAACGGCAACGATATTACGCCGGATTGCCCCACGGTGGAACTCGAATCATCGGTCACGACTATCCGCGCGCGGCGTTCACGCGAGCATCCGGATCTCGTGACGCGAGAGCGGGACCTCGAGGCCCGCGGCGCGGATGCGCTCCAGGATCGTGCGATTGAGGTCGCCCGACGCGGCCACCTCGTGGTCCACCGCGACCCAGGGTTTCACGGCCAGCGTCACGCGGGCGTCGGTGAGCCCCGCGACCGCGATCACCGGCGCGGGCTCGCGCAGCGTGCGCGGATCGGCCTCCACCGCGGCCCGGGCGGCGCTCAGCGCCCGCTCGATGTCGGCGGCGAACGCGACGTCGACGCGGAGGTCGAGCTGCCGGATATGGCCGTAGTTGTGCAAGATCTCACCCACGATCTTCCGGTTCGGGATCACCACGCGGGATCGGTCGAAGTGCAGCAACGTCGTGGAGAAGAGCTCGATAATGCTGACCTGACCGTGGACGCCGACGACCTCCACGAACTCGCCCACGCGAAAGGGCTTGGTGAAGATGATGGTGAGCCCCGCCACCACGTTCGAGAGAACGCCCTGCAGCGCGATCCCGATACCCAGGCCGGCCACCCCGATGCCCGCGACGAGCGGGGCGATCTGGAAGCCGAACTTGTCGAGCGCCACGACGAGGGCGAAGACCATCACCACGATGCGGACCCCCCGCACCATGAGGCGGCGCGCGGACGGCTCGAGGGCCCGCTTCTGCAACCAGCCGTCGGTGACATTGCCCACCCAGCGGGCCACGAGGAGGCCCACGCCCAGGATGACGAGCGCCCCGACCACCTGGAACCCGTAGCGAATCGCCAGGTCCATCGTCAGGTCCTTCGCGGAGAAGTAGTTCATGCGCCCTCCTCAAATGGAAACGCGGAGGGCCCCGTAGGGCCGCTCCGCGTCTCGGGTCGAAACCGTCCCGGTCCGGATCAGGCGTGCTTGCGCAGCTCGAGCCGGCCGATCTGCCGGCGATGCACCTCGTCGGGGCCGTCGGCGAAGCGCAGGGTGCGCGAGTGCGCCCACCATGAGGCCAGCGGGAACTCCTGGCTCACGCCGCCGCCGCCGTGGAGCTGCATAGCCCAGTCCACCACGCGCAGGGTCATGTTGGGCACCGCCACCTTGATGCCGGCGATGGCCTGCTTGGCCGCCTTGTTGCCCACGGTGTCCATCATGTAGGCCGCGTGCAGGACGTAGAGGCGGGCCTGGTCGATCTCGATGCGCGCCTGGGCGATGCGCTCCGTGGTGATGTCGTTGTCCGCGAGCTTCCTGCCGAAAGCCACGCGGTTGAGCGCCCGCCTGCACATGAACTCGAGCGCCCGCTCCGCCACCCCGATCTGCCGCATGCAGTGGTGGATGCGGCCGGGGCCGAGGCGTCCCTGGGCGATCTCGAAGCCGCGGCCCTCGCCGAGCAGGAGGTTCCCGGCAGGGACCCTCACGTTCTCGAACAGCACTTCCCCGTGCCCGTGGGGCGCGTCGTCGTAGCCGAATACGTGGAGCATCCGCACGACCTTGATACCGGGCGCCTCGCGCGGCACCACGATCATCGACTGCTGCTTGTAGCGGTCGGGATTCTTCGCGTCCGTCTTGCCCATGAAGATGAGGACCTTGCACCGCCTGTCGCCGATGCCGGAGGTCCACCACTTGTGGCCGTTGATCACATAGGAGTCGCCGTCGCGCACGATAGAAGACTCGATGTTGGTCGCGTCCGACGACGCGACCCTGGGCTCGGTCATGGCGAAGGCCGAGCGGATCTTCCCCTCGAGCAGGGGCTCCAGGTACTGCTTCTTGAGCTCGGGCGAGGCGTAGCGCTCGAACACCTCCATGTTGCCGGTGTCGGGCGCAGAGCAGTTGAAGACCTCGGGCGCGATGGGAGAGCGACCCATGATCTCGCAGAGCGGGGCGTACTCGAGGTTAGTGAGCCCGGCGCCCCGCTCGCTCTCGGGCAGGAAGAGGTTCCAGAGGCCCCGCTCCTTGGCCTTGGCCTTGAGCTCCTCCATGATCGGCGGCACCGTCCACCGGTCGGACGAGCCGTCGAGCTGGTCCTTGAAGGCTTTTTCATTGGGATAGATGTGCTTCCCCATGAAGTCCGTCAGCTGCTCCATGTACATCTTGGTCTTCTTGGAATACTCGAATTCCATGCGTGACCTCCGTGACGGTTGGGGGGCACCCGGCGCGCCGGGCTCACCGCGAATGACGCGCCCAATACTCCACGTATCGGGTCCGGAACACAAGGGGCCCCCACGGAGGGTGCTCGCTCGGCCCAGTGTCACGCCCCCGACGGCCCAGGGCCGCCGATGTCAGCCTGCCGCCACCCACCTCCGTATCCAATTGATTCTTTGATCCCAGGGGGTTGGTGCTAGGCTTGCAACCTATTCCTTGAGGAGGTGACTGCGATGATGACCCACTGCCTGAGACCGATCCTGCTGGGCGGGGTGCTGCTCCTGGCCAGCGCCTGCGCGAGCGAGGATTACAACACGTGGGTCTCCCATCCCACGCACTACGCCTCCGGCCGCCACGCGACCTTCTCGGCCCGCAACGTGGGCGTCACGCATCCCACCAAGGTCAGCCCGGAGGACGTGGCGGCGGCGCAGAAGGAGCAGTGGTGGGGCCGAGGCCTCACCGCAATGGTCGAGGGCGAGGGCGTGCCTCCCGCCGCCGTCGCAGGGCTCTGGCGCGGCACCTGGGTCGGTCCGGGTCTTTCCAACGTAGACCGCGCGAGCGTCATGCAGATGGAGCTCTTCATCAACCCCGACGGCTATGGCCGAGGGCTCATCGCGATGAGGGACGTTGCCGCCGTCGAGGGCGTGCCCTGGACCTTGCGGGAGGCGGGAACGATGGGCGTCCCGGTGTGGGTCAAGGTGGACGGGAACCGCGTCCTCCTTCGCCAGGCCACGGAGCCGCGGTCGACGACCGACTTCCGCTTCACCGCAGAGTTCGCGGCGCAGGGTGACCGCATGGACGGGCAGTTCCGCCACATGCGCTTCCCGCTCCAGATGGCCCTCGTCCGCGTCCCCTGAGACGCCGGCTGCCGTAGGCAATCCGGCGGGGGGCCTGGGTGGCCCCACGCCAGCGCTTCGTGTAGACTGGCCCCGCCTGGTCGAAGGTCGGTTCCCGGGGAACCCGCACCCCTCCAGACCGCGTCCCGGTGCGCCCACCGCGCCACCGTCCCGCGCCCTGTCACATGTCGAGACAGAGAGGGCCTCGCGCATGGCGGACAAGCTCTTCGTCGGCGGTCTTTCCTTCTCCACCTCGAGCGAGCGGCTCCGGGAAATCTTCGCGGAGGCCGGCCGTGTCGAGTCCGCAACCGTCGTCACTGACCGCCAGACCGGGCAATCGCGCGGCTTCGGCTTCGTCGAGATGGCGACCCCCGAAGACGCGGATGCTGCGATCTCCCGCTTCAACGGCGCGCGCGTGGACGGTCGTCAGCTGAAGGTCGAGCGGTCGGTGTCCTCCGGCGCCAAGCGCGGTGGCGGCGGCGGAGGCGGCGGCGGCTACCGCCGCTAGGCGACCGGTTCCTCGCCGAGCAGACGGTCCATGAGCAGGACGTCTGTCCAGCGTCCGTCCAGTAGCCCCTGCTCGCGATAGACCCCGACCCGGCGAAAGCCGAGCTTGGCGTAGAGCGCCTCCCCCGCGCGATTGGACGCGAGCGCGGCCAGGACAATTTTGTGGAAGCCGATCTCGCTCGCCGTCTCGATCACACGCGCGAGAAGCACCCCGCCCACACCCTTCCCCCGCCATGCCCGCTCGACGTAGATCGACAGATCGGCGACATGGTCGTAGGCCGGGCGGGGATTGAACGAGTTCAGGCTGGCCCACGCGACCACGCCGCTCTCCTGCTCGGCCACGAGCACAGGATGCCGGGCGCCGCGACTCTCCATCCACTGCCGTCGCTCCTCCGGCGTGCGCAGCATGGTTTCCAGCGTGGCCACCCGATCCTCGATGCCCTGGTTGTAGATGCGGCAGATCGCCTCCGCGTCCGCCGACGTCGCACCCCGGATTCGCATGAGGCCACCCTACCCGAGGGGCGCGCGCGGGGGAAATGAGAAGTCCTCATCCGAACGATTAGCGATACTTGGGGGCGCGAATGGATCTCAACCCCACCCATGTCCGCACGCTCGCCGCGGTGGCACGGGAGGGCAGCTTCTCCCGCGCCGCCCAGCGGCTGCATCTCAGCCAGCCGGCGGTGAGCCTGCACATCCGGGCCCTCGAGGAGCGGCTGGGCCTGCCGCTCCTCCGGCGCACGGGGCGGCGCGCCGTTCCCACCCGCGCCGGCGCCGTTCTGCTCGCCCATGCAGGCCGCGCGTTCGCCGAGCTGGAAGCGGGCGAACACGCGCTTCACGCGCTCCGCGGACGCGTGGCCGGGCCCGTGCGTGTGGGCACCGGCGCCACGGCGAGCATTCATCTGCTGCCGCCCGTGCTGGGGACACTGCGGCGACAGCACCCCGCGCTCGAGCTCTCGCTGGTCACCGGCGACACCGCGGACATCGTCGCGGGGGTGGCCGCGGGTGATCTCGATCTCGCGGTGGTGACGCTGCCCGCACCGGGGACCCGGCGCCTCGACGTGACGCCGTTCTTCACGGACGTGCTCGTGGGCATCGGGCCGCCCGATGGCTCGCGGGCGCGCCGCCGCGCCCTGTCCCCCGCGGCGCTGACCCGTCATCCTCTGATCCTGTACGCGCGGGGCGGGGCCATCCGCCCGCTCATCGACCGCTGGCTCCGCGAGGGCCGCGCCCGGCCGCGCATCATCATGGAGCTCGGCGACGTGGAGGCGATCAAGCGCCTCGTGGCCGCGGGGCTGGGCTGGAGCCTGGCCTCCGCGGTGGCGGTGGAGATGGAGCGGCGGGCGGGCGGGCTGAGCGTCCACGCGCTGCGCCCGCGGCTGGCGCGACGCTTGGGCCTTGTGCGCCGCCGGGACGTCACGCCGTCCCCTGCGGTGGAGGCGGTCCGCGGCGCGCTGGAGGCGTGGAGCCGGCGGCGCGCGCGGATTTCTTGACTCGGCGGGGGTTCATTCGCTATGTGAGTATGGTGAGAGTCTTGGCTCTCGTTTCTCTAACGCACCGTGCATGTTCCGACAGCTAGCCGTCGCGCTCCGCGTCGGCATCGCCACGGAGCCAGCGACGTCCTTCGCGACGCTGTCGGCGCCTGCGCTCGCCGACGTCGGGCCGCGGCTGAGCGCAGAGATCCAACGCATCTTCGGCCGGTCGCTGCAGATCCGGCAGGTCGATGCCGGCTCGTGCAACGGCTGCGAGCTCGAGATCGGCGGGCTCGCGGGCCCGCACTACGACGTGGAGCGGTTCGGCATCCGCTTCGTGGCGTCCCCCCGCCATGCCGACTGCCTGCTCGTGACGGGCCCCGTCACGCTCAACATGGCGGAGGCGCTCCGGCGAACCTGGGAGGCCACGCCGGACCCCAAGATCGTCATCGCCGCCGGCGACTGCGGGCGTGACGGCGGCATCTTCCGGGGCTCGTACGCGGTAGTGGGCGGCGTCGCGGCCGTCGTGCCCGTCGATGCGGTGATCCCCGGCTGCCCGCCCTCGCCGGCCGCCCTGCTCGCCGGACTCCTGGCCGCGCTGGGGCGGCGAAGCTGAGCGCCATGGCCACCTCACTCCATGTCCTGGTGGCGCTCGGTGGGCTCGCGGCCGGTCTGCTCGGCTTCACCGGCTGGGTGGGTGGTTTCTGGACCCTCGACGTGCCGTGGCTGGTGCCCCTCTCAGGGCTGTCGCTCCGCATGGACCCGCTCGGCGGATTCTTTCTCCTCCTCGTGGGCGCGACCACGGTGCCCTCGTCGATCTATGCGATCGGTTATGCCCGCGGCGCGCGCCGCGGGCTCGGCGCCTACGCGCTCTTCGTCCTCGCGATGGCGGTGGTGCCGCTCGCCGCCAACGTGCCGACCTTTCTTCTCGCCTGGGAGCTGATGGCTCTCGCGTCCTATGCGCTGGTCCTGACCGACGACCGCGATCCCGCCGCGGTACGCGCCGCCTGGATCTATGCCGTGATGACGCATGCGGGGCTCGCCTGTCTGCTCAGCGGCATGCTGCTGATGACCGCGTGGACGGGCAGTCTCACCTTCGCCGACTGGCCCGCAGCGGCGACGACGCTCAGCGAGCCCGCGCGGAATCTCGTCTTCGTGCTCCTGGCTCTGGGCTTCGCCAGCAAGGCGGGCGTCATCCCGCTCCATGTCTGGCTGCCCGCGGCCCATCCGGCGGCGCCCAGCCATGTCTCCGCGCTCATGTCCGGCGTGATGATCAAGCTCGGCGTGATGGGTATCCTTCGCGTCGGCCTCGAGTGGCTCGGCGTCGGCCCGCCATGGTGGGGCGTCGCGCTGCTCTTCGCGGGAACCCTGTCCGCGCTGGGAGGCGTGCTCTATGCCGCGGTGGAGAACGACCTCAAGCGGCTGCTGGCGTTCTCGAGCATCGACAACATCGGCATCATCCTGATCGCGGTGGGGGCGGGACTCGTCTTCCACTCCACCGGGCTCGAGACCCTGGCCATCTTCGCGCTGGCCGCCGCGCTCTATCACATCCTCAACCACGCCGCCTTCAAGGCCCTCCTCTTCCTGGGGGCCGGGGCCGTGGTCCACGGGGCGGGCACACGCGATCTGGAGGCCATGGGCGGTCTCATCAAGCGCATGCCCTGGACCTCGGCGGCGTTCCTGGTGGGCGCGCTGGCGATCGCCGCGTTGCCGCCGCTCAACGGCTTCGTCAGCGAATGGCTCACCTTTCAGGCGCTACTCCAGAACGGCCGCATCCCGCGTCCCGAGCTGAACCTGGTCTTCGTGCTGGCCTTGGCCGGGCTCGCCCTGACCGGCGGCCTCGCGGTGGCGTGCTTCGTCCGCGCCTTCGGCATCGCCTTTCTCGCCCTGCCCCGTACCGAGGCCGCGGCGGGCGCGCAGGAGGCCGGCCCGACGATGCGCGCGGCCATGGCGCTGCTCGTGGTCGCGTGCGCCACGCTCGCGCTGACGCCCACTCTGCTGCTGCCGCGGCTGGGCGCGACGGCGGCGCGGCTGCTGGGCGATGCCGCGCCGAGCTCCCGGGAGGATCTCCTCACCATCGCGGTCTCCGGCGACTTCGCAACCTTGTCGATGCCGGTGATTGCGGTGGCCCTCGGCCTTGGCCTCGTACTGCCGCTCGTCGTGCTCCGCGTGGGCCGCGCGCCCTCGCGCATTCGGCACTCCGAGACCTGGGGCTGCGGACGCTTGCTCCAGACCTCGCGCATGGAGTACACCGCGACCGCATTCGCGAGCCCGTTCCGGCGCGTCTTCGATTTCTTCTACCGCCCGGAGCGGCGCGTCGAGATCGAAGCCCATGCCGAGTCGCGCTTCTTCGTGCGGCGCATGGTCTACCGCAATCCAACGCGCGCGCTCGTGGAGGAGTGGCTCTACGCGCCGCTCCTCGGCGCCGTCCGGGCCGGCACCGATCGCGTGCGGGCCATCCAGTCGGGGAGCGCCAACCTCTACCTCATCTACGTGCTCGCCGCGCTCCTCGTGCTGCTGGTGCTGGCATGAGGGAGATCGGGGCCACGGCCGCCGTGGTGAGCGCGCTCGCGCAAGCGCTGCTCGTGGCGCTGGCCGCGCCCTTGCTGGTGGGCCTCGTGCGCACGCTCAAGGCGCGCCTGACGGGGCGGCGCGGCCCGGATCCCTGGCAGCCGTATCTCGACCTCCTGAAGCAGCTGCGGAAGGAGGCGGTGATCTCCACCACGACTTCCTGGCTGTTCCGGCTCACCCCGTTCGTGCTGGTGGCCACCATGCTGGTGGCGGCCACCGTGGTGCCGGTCCTGGTGACGCGGCCCGCGCTGTCCTTCGCGGGCGGCATCGTGCTCGTCATGTACCTCTTCATGCTCGGGACCTTCTTCCTCGCCCTCGCCGGGCTCGACTCGGGTAGCGCCTTCGGCGGCATGGGCTCGAGTCGCGAGGTGGCGGTGGCGGCGCTCGCCGAGCCAACTGTCATGCTAGCGGTGTTCGCCCTCGCGCTGCGCACCGGGACCACGAACCTGGGTACCGTGGCGGAGCGGTTAGGCGGCGAACCGACCCTCGCCGCGCATCCCGGCCATCTCCTGGCGTTCCTCGCCTTCTTCATCGTGATGCTCGCGGAAACCGGCCGCCTGCCCGTGGACAATCCCGCCACGCATCTCGAGCTGACCATGATCCACGAGGCGATGATCCTCGAGTACTCGGGGCCGTATCTCGCCATGATCGAGTGGGCCAGCGCCATGAAGCTCTTCCTCTACATGACGCTGCTGATCAACCTCTTCGTCCCCTGGTGGATCCCCACGGAGGTCGCCGGCGCGGGCATGCTGCTGGGGGCACTGGCCCTCGCCGGCAAGCTCGTGATCCTCGCGGGTGCGCTCGCCGTGCTGGAGACCGCCGTCGCGAAGCTGAGGCTCTTTCGCGTGCCCGAGCTCCTGGCCGGCTCGTTCGCCCTGGCCCTCCTGTCTGTGGCCTCGGTGGTGCTCCTGAGATGAGAGCGGCCTCGAACCTCCTCACCTTCTTCGCCCTCGCGGTCAGCCTGCTGCTCGTCTGGCGTCGGAGCTGGCCGGGCCGGCTGCGCCTCTTCGTCGCGCAGTCCGTCCTGCTCGCGCTGCTGACCGCCGCGGTGGGAATGCTCGCGGGCAAGCGCGAGCTGGTCGTGGTGGCGCTCGTGTTCCTCGCGCTCAAGGGGTGGATCATCCCGCGCGTCCTCGCCCGCATGGCGGCGGGCACGCCGGCACGCCCCGGCGCCGCGCCCGGGCAGTCGAGCGGGATCGCCCTCCTCGCGGCGGGCACGCTCGTGGTCGCCGCTTACGTGATCATCCTGCCCGTCACCGCCTCGGCCACGCTCCCGACCGCGGACGCCATCCCGCTCGCCTTCGCGATGGCGCTGATCGGCCTCTTCGTGTGCGTGACCGGGCGCGACGTGCTGGGGCACGTGCTGGGCTTCCTGGTCTTCGAGAACGGGATCTTCGGCCTCGCCGTCCTCGCGACGTACGGCCTGCCGGGACTGGTCGAGGCCGGCGTCTTCCTGGACGTGCTCGTCATCGTGCTGCTCCTGGAAGGCGTCGTGATGCAGATCCGCCGGGAGCACGACTCCCTGGCGCTGGACCGGCTCCGGGAGCTGCGCGAATGAGCCCCGTCGTGCTGCTGCTGGTGCCGCTGATCGCGGCGGGCCTGCTCGCCTGGGGACCCGCGCGGACGGCGCGCGGCCTGCACACGGCCGCGCTGGCCGCCATGCTCGGCACCGTCCTGTCGGTGATTGCGGACGTGGCGCGGGGCGGCGCGGTCACCGCCCTCGACGGGCTCCTCCGTGCCGATCCGCTGAGCGCCTGGATGGTGGGGCTCATCGCGGTGGTGGCGACCCTGGCGGGCGCCGAGGCGGTGGCCTCGGGCCACGGGAGCGCGGACGGCGAGGCGATGCGGCGCTTCTACGCGCTCTTCCACCTCTTCGTGTTCACGATGTTCCTCGCCGTCACCACCGACGACCTGGGGCTCATGTGGGTGGCGGTGGAAGGGACCACGCTGGCGTCGGTCTTCCTCGTCAACTTCCACCGGACGCGCGCCTCCCTCGAGGCGGCCTACAAGTATCTCCTCATCTGCTCCGTGGGCATCGCGCTGGCGTTCATCGGAACCGTGCTGGTCTACTTCGCGGACGTCCAGCAGTTTGGCGCCGAGGCGCACGCGCTGCGTTGGACGACGCTCCTGGGCTGGGCGCCGCAGCTCCCGCCTCGCGTGGTCGAGCTGGCGTTCGTCTTCCTCCTGGTCGGCTATGGGACCAAGGCCGGGCTGGCGCCCATGCACACCTGGCTCCCCGACGCGCACAGCGAGGCCCCCGCCCCCATCAGCGCGCTCATGTCGGGGGTGCTCCTGTCGGTGGGGCTCTACGCGGTGCTGCGCTTCAAGACGGTGGTCGACGTGGCGGCGGGGCCGGAGTTCGCGGCGCGACTCCTCGTCCTCCTCGGACTCGCCTCGCTCACGGTGGCGGCGGCCTTTCTCTGGTCGCCCACCAACGTCAAGCGGATGCTCGCCTACTCGAGCGTGGAGCACGTGGGGCTGGTCGCGCTCGGGCTCGGCTTCGGCGGCGCGTGGGGCGTGGCGGGCGCGCTCCTGCACATCGGGAATCACGCCCTCGCCAAGTCTACCCTGTTCCTCCTCTCCGGACGAATTCGCGACGCGTTCGGCACGGCCGACATCCTGCCGGTGCGCGATCTCGTGCGCGCCATGCCCCTGACGGGGCGCGGGTTCGCCCTCGCGCTGCTGGCCCTTCTGGGGCTGCCACCCTTCGGGCTCTTCGTGAGCGAGCTGATGATTTTGGGCGCGGGATTCCGAGGTGGCTGGTGGCTCGCCTCCGCCCTGGCCCTGGTGCTGCTCCTGATCGCGTTCGCCGGCATGCTGCGTGCGTTCCACCGCATGGCCTATGCGCCGGGCGCGCCCACCGCGCCCCGCGAGACACCGAGCTGGGCCGCGGCGGCGCCGATCGCGGTGGGACTGGGCTTGCTGCTGCTCACCGGCGTGGCGTGGCCACCAGGGCTCGCCGCCGCGCTCGCCCGCGCCGCTGCGGTACTGGGCGGCTAGGGGTGAGCATGGGGTCGGCCGCCGCGCTCGTTGCCCAGCTCAGGGCCGCCGGCGCCGAGGACGCGGCCGTGCGCGCGGACGGATCCGTGCGGTGTCGCGTGCCGCGCTGGGAGGTCCCCGCGCTGGCTGATCGGCTGGGCGCCCAGGGACTCTCGCTGGAGCTGCTCGCCGCCACGGACACCCGACCCGAAAGCGGCGACTTCACCCTGACCTACGTGTTCGCGGCGGCCGAGCCACGACATCCGGTGGTCGCGCTCGCCTCGGTGCCTGCGGACGCCCCGCAGTTTCCCTCGCTCGCCACCCGGTCCTTCCCGGCCAGCCGCTTCGAGCGCGAGATTCACGACCTCCTGGGGCTCGTGCCCGTCGGCCACCCCGAGCCGAGGCGGCTCGCGCTACACCAGTTCTGGCCGGAGGGCTATCACCCGCTCCGTCGCGACACCGCGCCACGCCGGGACTTCGTCGACGCCGGCCAACCCTTCCCGTTCCGACGGGTGGAAGGGCCCGGCGTGTTCGAGATCACGGTGGGGCCGGTGCATGCCGGCATCATCGAGCCGGGCCACTTCCGGTTCAGCGTGGCCGGGGAGGAGATCGTCAGCTTGGAGACGCGCCTGGGCTTCGTCCACAAGGGCACGGAGAAGCTCTTCGAGACGCTTCCGTTCGTCCGCACGCCCGAGCTGGCGGAGCGCGTGTCGGGGGACGAGAGCGTGGCGCACGCGCTCGCGTACTGCGAAGCCCTCGAGCGCCTCACCGGCGCCGCTGTCCCGCCCCGCGCGGCATGGCTCCGCGTGATCCTGCTCGAGCTGGAGCGACTCTACAACCACGTCGGCGACGTGGGCATGATCGTGAACGACACGGGCTTCGCATGGGGTCACGCGCACTGCTTCCGGCTGCGGGAGGAGCTCCTGCGCCTCAATGCCCGGATCACCGGCCATCGCCTGCTCCGGGGCGCGATGGTGCCCGGCGGTATCGCCGGCCCTGCCGTCGACGCGCCCCTCGACGAGGTGGTGGACACGGTGAATCGCGTCGCGTCAGACTTCCAGACGATCGTGCGGATCTGCCTCGACAACACCATGGTTCTGGAGCGGCTCCAGGGTACGGGCCGCCTGACCACCAAGACCGCCCGCGAGATGGGCGTGGTGGGACTGGTCGCACGCGCCAGCGGCATCGACACCGACCTCCGGCGCGACGCGCCGTTTGCGGCCTACGGCGAGCTCGAGGTGACGCCGGCGGTGTACCCCCAAGGCGACGTGTGGGCCCGCACGATGGTCCGGGTCGACGAGGTGCGCGAGTCGGCACGGCTCATCGCCGCCGCCGCGCAGCGGGCTCCGGCGGGCGCTCCACGCGTCCTGCTGCCGCCGCTCCCGCTGGGTGGCGACGCGGTGACCTGCGTGGAAGCGTGGCGCGGCCCCCTCTGGTACTGGGTGCTCGCCGCGGGGCCAGAACGACTCCGCCGCGTGAAGGTGGTGGACCCGTCCTTCCGGAACTGGCCGGCCCTGGAGCTCGCCGTGCTCGAGAACATCGTTCCGGACTTCCCACTCTGCAACAAGTCCTTCAACCTCTCCTACTCCGGGAGCGACCTCTAGCTACGCCGGCGGCGGCACGATGCGCAGGTTGGCGAAGCGGCGGGCGGCGCGGGCGGCCATGGCCTCGGCGGCGGTCGCATCGCCGGCCGCCGCGGCCGCGCGTCCCATGCCGTGCCAGGTGTGCGCGTCCAGCGCGCGCATGCCCAGGCGGTCCGCGACGTCCAGGGCGGCCCGGTAGTACTCGACCGCGGTCGACGTCTCGCCCCCGGCCAGCGCGACCTCGCCGAGCATCCGGAGGGCCCAGCCCTCGTAGCCGCGCTCCCCGTGCGCCCGCGCGGCGTCGAGAGCGCGCAGGGCGGCGGCGCGCGCGTCCTCGATGCGCCCGACGCGCAGGAGGGCCTCGGCCAGCCACGCCAGGCGAAGGGCGTGGCGGCTCCGGATCGAGAGCGCGACGGCGCGCTCCACGCCGTCCTCGAGAAGGGCCAGGCCTTCCGGCCCGCGGCCCTGGCGCACGTAGACGCAGCCGAGCTGGCACGAGAGCATCGGCAGCCACGCAGTGATGTTCAGGTCGCGCGCCCGGCCGAGCCCGCGCTCGAGCACCGACCTGGCGGCGTCGAGGTCGCCGCGCGTGAGATGGGCGAAGCCGAGCGCGACGTGCGCGGCGGCGACGCTCCAGGGATGATCGGTCGGCTCGGCGAGGCGCATGGCCTCGCGCGCGCGCGCGACGGCGGCCTCGAAGTCGCCCATGCCCACCAGGCTGTTGACGAGCCAGACCCGCGTCGCCACCGAGACCAGGCCGGCCATCCCGAAGCGCTCGTGCGCGAGCTCGCCCTCGAGCTCGCCGAGGGCTTCCTCGAACAAGGCGCGCGAGCGGGAGTACTCGCCGAGGACGTGATACGCCTGCCCCAGCCCCGCGATGGCGACGACGCGCATGGGCAAATCGTCCAGCCGCTGGGCGATCTCGCGCGCTCGGGTGGCCGCCACGATGGCTGCCGCCTGATCGCCCAGCGTGTAGTGTGACTGCGCGAGATACGCCGACGTCCAGCCGAGCCGCCGCTCGTCGCCCGCCGACTCCGCGAGGGCATGGGCGCGGCGCAGGTGCTCCAGGTTGCGCGCGAAGTCGCCCAGCGCAGCGAGCGAGGCGCGCGCCTCGAACCGGAGGTCCACCCCGAGGGCGAGGCGTTCGGCCGTGGGGGGCAGCCGGTCGAGCGTCTCGATCGCCTGCTCGAAGAACGCGACGGCGCCGCGGTGAGCCGAGCGCGTGGCCGCCTTGAGCCCGGCCTGGCGGAGATAGACCACCGCGCGATCGTCGAGGCCTCCGCGCAACGCGTGATGGCCGAGCCGCTCGACCTGCTCCACCGTCCGCCCCGCGTACTGCCCCTCGATCGCCTCCACGATCCGCGCGTGGAGCGCGCGCCGGCTGTCGTGGAGCAGGCTCGCGTACGCGACCTCCTGGATCAGCGCGTGCTTGAAGGTGTGCTCGCGCTCGGGGAAGAGCCGAGTCTCGTGCAGGAACTCCGCGGCCTGCAGGCGCGCGAGCCCCATGCCGAGCACGTCCGGCGGCAGATCGGCCACCGCCTGCAGCACCGCGAACGGCACGTCGCGCCCCACCACTGCGGCGCACTGCAGGAGGTGCTTGGCCGTGGGGTCTAGGCGATCGATACGGGCGGCGAGCACGGCGTGCACGGAGGTGGGCGGAGGTACCGCGGTGAGCGGGCCGCTGAGCCGGTAGGCCCCCTGCTCGCCCGCGAGCACCTCGGTCTCCGCGAGCGCCCGCACGCTCTCCTCGAGAAAGAGCGGATTGCCCTCGGTGCGCTCGATGAGGAGGCCGCGCAGCGGATCGAGGCCCGGGTCCGGGCCCAGCAGGACGTCGACGAGCTGCCGCGCGGGCGCCTCGCCGAGGGGATCGAGGCGAAGCTGGGTGTAGCCGGGCTTGTTGGTCCAGCCGTGCTGATACTCGGGCCGATACGTCACGAGCACGAGCAGGCGCGCGTCGGCGAGCCGATCCACGAGGCCGTCGAGGAAGGCCTGCGTCTCCTCGTCCACGCGGTGGAGGTCCTCGAAGACGAGCAGCAGCGCGCCGCGCCGCGATTCGAGGAGGAACAGGCTCTTGAGCGCTTCCAGGGTATGGCGGCGGCGCTGCGGCGGCTCCAGCGCCTCCCAGGGCGGATCGGCGACCGGCAGCTCCAGCAGGGCCAGCAGGGGCGAGCGCATCGCGGTGAGCGCGGGGTCGAGCGCGGCGAGCCGCGCGGTGACCTTGTCGCGCGCTGTCGTCGGCTCGTCGTCGGGCTCGAGCTGGAAGTAGGCGCGCAGCATCTCCAGCACCGGGATCCACGCGGTGGACTTCCGGTACACGACCGGCCGGCCCTCCAGCACCGTCCAGTCCCGCGCGCGCGGCGTCTGGCTGATCTCGCGGGCGAGCCGCGACTTGCCGACGCCGGGCTCGCCCACGAGGGCGATCAACCCGCCACGGCCCGCGCGCGCCTGGCCGAGCGCCGCCTCGAGCATGGCCAGCTCCGCCTCGCGCCCCACGAAGCGCGTGAGCCCCCGCGCCGCCGCCGCCTGGAGCCGCGAGCGGGCGGGCCCCGCGCCGGTCGCCTCGAACACCTCCACCGCCTCGGAAAGACCCGGCACCGGCACCGGGCCGAGCGCGCGCACCGCGAGGTAGCCCTCGGTGAGGCGATGCGTCTCCCCGCTGAGCAGGATGGTGCCGGGCCGCGCGAGCTTCTCCATACGCGCGGCGAGATGCGTGGTCTGCCCGACGGCGGTGTAGTCCATGTGGAGGTCGTTACCGATGGAGCGCACCACCACCTCGCCCGAGTTGAGCCCCACGCGGATCTGCACGTCGATGCCGTGCGAGCGCCGCAGCGTGGCGGCCATGCGGCCCGCCCCGTCCTGCATGCGCAGCGCAGCGTAGGCGGCGCGCATGGCATGGTTCTCGTGGGCGATCGGCGCGCCGAAGATCGCCATGATGCCGTCGCCGAGGACCTGGTTCACGGTGCCCTCGTAGCGGTGCACCGCCTCCATCATGAGCTCCAGCACGGGATCCAGGAGCGCGCGCGCCTCCTCGGGGTCGCGGTCGGCGAGAAGCTCGAGCGAGCCCTTCATGTCGGCGAAGAGCACCGTGACCTGCTTGCGCTCGCCCTCCACGGCCGGGCGCGTGGTGCGGATGCGCTCGGCGATGTGGCGGGGCGTGTAGGCGTCGGGCGAGGTGAGCCGCGCGGGCACGCCGGGTGCGGCGCCGAGGGGGCGCCCGCAGCCTCCGCAGAAGCGACCACCCGGCTCCACGGCGAAGCCGCAGGCCGGGCAGGCAGCGTCGAGGGCGGCCCCGCACGCCGAGCAGAAGCGGCTCCCCTCGCGATTGTCGGTGCGGCAGCGCGGGCAGGTCACCCCGCCCCTACTTCTCCTTCACGAGGAAGGTGGCCCGGCGGTTCGACGCGCGGCAGGCGTCGGTCATGGCCTCGCACTGGGGACGCTCCTTCCCGTACGAGATGAGCAGGATGCGTTCCCGGTCTATTCCCTTGGTGCCGAGATACTCGGACGCCGCGCGTGCGCGACGCTCGCCGAGCGCCGTGTTGTACTCGCTGGTCCCGCGGTCGTCGCAGTGCCCCTCGATGAGGAGCAGCTGCGTGGGGTTCGCCTTGAGCCACGCGGCGCTCGCATCCAGGATCCTCACATCCGCGGGACGGACGCTCGAGCGGTCGAAGTCGAAGTGGATGTCCTTCAGCGCGCGGTGGGGGCGGTATTCACGGGTGAACACGGCCGGCGCGGGGGCGGCCGCGGGTGGCGCGGGCGCGGCTGGGGTCGGCGCAGGCACCGGCGGGGGGGCGGCGGGTGCGGATGTGGGCGGGGCGGGAGCAGGCGCCGGCGCGGGCGCGGCCATTGTCGGTGGAGGCGCTTGCGCCGCCGGCACCATGGGTCGCTTCGGGCAGCCGCTCGCGAGCAGCGCGAGCGCCACACACGAGACGATGAGCGAGGCGGCGCGAGCGAGCGACGCGGCGGATGTCGTCATGGGGGCAGGGTAGCCGAGTGGTCGGGGCCGGTCAACATGCAGTAGCATAGCGGCGGCTGCCATCCACACCCGGAGGTGACGCATGCTGAAGGAGTTTCGCGAGTTCGCGATCAAGGGCAACATGGTCGACATGGCGGTGGGCATCATCATCGGCGCCGCCTTCGGCGCGGTGGTGCAGTCCCTCGTCGACAACATCTTCATGCCGATCATCGCCGCGGTGGTCGGCACCCCCGACTTCAGCAATCTCTTCCTCCTGCTCCGCAATCCCAAGGGGGAGACCTACGCGACGGTGAAGGCCGCGCGCGACGCGGGCGCCGTGGTCTTCGCCTACGGCCTCTTCATCAACACCCTCGTCACCTTCCTCGGCGTGGCGGTGGCCACGTTCATGCTCGTGAAGGGGATCAACGAGATGCGCCGCTCCCAGCCCCCTGCGGCGGCGCCTCCCGCACCCTCTGGCCAGGAGAAGCTCCTCATGGAGATCCGCGACCTCCTGAAGCGGTCGCCCACGCGCTGAGACGGCCCCATGCTCCGAGGGTTGAACTCGCGGCACTGGCGGGTGCGCGAGTATCTGCTCGTGTTCGGCCCGGCCCTCCTCCTGACCGCGATCGCCTTCACCGTCGCGATCATGTTCATCAAGCCCGCGCCTCCGCGCCACATCGTGATGGCGACCGGCCGCTCCGATGGCGCGTATCATCAGTTCGGCCTGCGTTACCAGGCCGAGCTGGCGCGCGAGGGTATCCGGGTCACCCTCCGCCCCACGTCCGGCGCCGTGGAGAACGTGCGACTCCTCTCCGACCCCGGCGCCGGCGTGGACGTGGCCTTCGTGCAGGGCGGCGTCGCGGCCGCCGCCGACGCGGACCTCTCCTCGCTGGGGAGCCTGTACTTCGAGCCGCTGTGGGTGTTCGCCCGCGGCGTGGCGAATGTCGAGGATCTGCGGAGCCTCCGCGGGCGCCGCATCGCGATCGGCCCCGAGGGGAGCGGGACCCGCGCCCTCGTGGACTTGCTCCTGCGCGCCAACGGCGTCACCACGCCGGCAGCGACGCTGCTGCCGGCGACCGGTCTCGACGCCGTCCGCGCCCTGCGGGCGGGCGAGATCGACGCCGCGGTGTTCGTGGCCTCGCCGGAATCGGCGACCGTGCGCGAGGCGGTGACCGTCCACGACGTCGTCCTCATGAGCTTTGTGCGAGCCGAGGCCTACACGCGCCTGTTTCCCTTTCTCTCCCGCCTCACCCTGCCCGAGGGGGCGTTGAACCTCGACCGCGACATCCCCCGCCAGGAGGTCGTGTTGCTCTCGCCCACCGCGAGCCTAGTCGTGCGGCCGGACTTCCATCCCGCGCTGAGCGATCTGCTCCTCGTCGCCGCGAGGAAGATCCACGGGCGCGCAGGCGTCTTCGAGCGCCCACGCCAGTTCCCCTCGCCCGACTTCACCGACTTCCCGCTGAGCGCGGAGGCGCTGCGCTTCCACCAGAGCGGCCCGCCCTTCCTCGCCCGCTACCTGCCATTCTGGGCCGCGACGCTGGTGGACCGCACGAAGATCATGCTGCTGCCGCTGGTCGCCCTCCTCTTTCCGCTGTTCAAGATCCTCCCGCCCACGTTCCGCTGGCGGACGCGCCGCAAGATCTACCGCTGGTACCGGGAGGTCCACGACACCGACGTTGCCCTGTGCACGCCGCAGCCCCCGGAGGAGCTCGACCGCCTGATGACGCGGCTCGATCATATCGAGCATCAGGTGCGGCTCTTGCCCATCCCGCCCGCTCATGCGGAGTCGCACTTCCACCTGCGCCTGCACATCGACCTCGTCCGCGCCAAAGTGCTCGCGGCACGCGCCGCGCTACGTTGACCTGACGGGCCGGCGCCCGCTATGCTCGACGCATGACCACTTCCGCCACCGCCTCGTCTCCCTCGACGCCTCGCTTCCACGACCTCCTCTCCATCCGCGCCCGCATCGGCACCGGCGCGGCCGCGCAGCCCGCTCGGCCCGTGCAGAGCGCGCTCTACGATTTCGGGGGCGGCTACCCCGATCCCGCGTCGTTCCCCTACGAGGGGATCGTCGCGGCGACCGCCGCCATGATCAAGGCGGAGGGCGCCCAGGCCCTCACGTACGGCGAGGCGCAGGGGTACAAGGGCCTGCGAGAGCTGGTCTGCCACAAGTACGGGCTCTTCGAAGGGCTCCGGGTCGGCCCCGAGAACATCATCATCTCCAACGGCTCGGGCCACGCGCTGTCGCTCGCATTCAGCGCCTTCGTCGACGTGGGCGACGCGATCCTCAGCGAGGCGCCGACCTTCTCCGGCACTCTCAACACTATCCGGCGCCACGGCGCTCGGGTCCTCGACGTCCCGGTGGACGACGAGGGGCTGGTGACCAGCGTGGCGCGGCGGCAGCTCGAGAGCCTGCGCCGCGAGGGCGCGCGCTGCAAGCTCATCTATACCATCGATAACTTCCAGAACCCCTCCGGCCCGACCATGAGCCTCCGGCGGCGCCGCGAGCTGGTGGATCTCGCTCACGAGTTCGACACGTTCATCCTCGAGGACGACGCCTACGGCGAGCTCCGCTTCGAGGGCGATCATCTGCCGTCGCTCTACGCGCTCGACACGGGCGGGCGGGTGATCCGGGCCGGGACCGTCTCCAAGATCCTCGGCGCGGGCTTCCGGCTCGGCTGGCTCTGCGCCCCCGTCGAGATGATCCCCGCCTTCCAGGGCTTCCTCTTCGGGGGCGGCGTCAATCCCTTCGCGTCACGGGTGGCGACCTATTTCCTGCGCGACCATCTCCAACCGCACGTCGCCCTGCTCATCAACGTCTATCGCACCAAGCGGGACGCCATGCTCCGCGGCCTGCACGAGGTGCTGGACGGGAGCGGCGCCCAGATCAGCAAGCCCGAGGGCGGCTTCTTCCTGTGGATCCGCCTGCCCACCGGCACCGACCAGAAGCGGCTGGCCGAGCTCGCGGTGCAGGCGCGCGTGCAGTACACGGGGGGCTCCGCCTTCTTCCCCAACGGTGGCGGCGACGAGTTCATCCGCCTCGCCTACAGCCTGGAGACGCCCGAGAAGTGCTACGAGGGCGCACGGCTCATCGCCCGCGCGATCCTCGACGCGCGTGTCTAGCGCCACGCGGGTGGGCCGGCTCGAGGGCAAGCGGGCGATCGTGACTGGCGCGGCCAGCGGCATCGGCCGGGCCACCCTCCTCCTCTTCGCGCGCGAAGGGGCGCGCGTGCTCGCCGTGGACCGCGCCGCCGAGGGCCTCGAGGCGGCGGCCGCCGAGGCCGGCGCCGCCGGCGGCGCCACGATTGCTCTCGCCGCCGACGCCGGCGACGAGGCGGCGGTAAAGCGCGCGGTGGACCGCTGCGTGGCGGAGTGGGGCGGGCTGGACGTCGCCTTCGCCAACGCCGGCGTCAGCGGAGGGCGCGTCCCCCTCCTCGAGCAAACGGTGGAGCAGTGGCAGGAGATCCTGCGCGTCAACCTGATCGGCCCGTGGCTCATGATCAAGCACGCCTCGCCGGCGATGATCCGTCAGGCCCACGGCTCCATCGTGTGCACCGCGTCGGTGGCAGGTCTCCGCGCCAATGCCGGCGGCACCCCCTACTCCGCCAGCAAGGCCGGTGTCATCAGCCTCGTCCAGACCGCGGCCAATGCCCTGACCGGCACGGGCGTGCGGGTCAACGCCATCTGTCCCGGCCTGATCGAGACGGGGATGACGCGGCCGATCTTCGAGTTCGCCCGCGCGCGCGGCACCGGGGACAAGATCGGCCAGCTCAACCCGACGCGCCGTCACGGGCTGCCCGAGGAGATCGCCGCCACCGCGCTCTTCCTCGCCAGCGATGACGCGTCCTACGTGAACGGGCAGGCCATCGCGGTGGACGGCGGCCTCTCCAGCACGCATCCGTTCACGGGCAGCCGCCGCTGAGTCGGCGGGCGTACCCCACCCGCTCAGGAGCGGATGGGACGACAGTAGCGGTGGAGCTCCGAGCTTGCGGTGCCCGCGTAGAGATAGCCGTCCAGCACGCCGATGCTCGTGGCGGCGGGCGGCGCCGTGGCCACCGGCTGCCACCGGACGAGGTCGTCGGTGGCCAGCACCTCGCGACCATCCAGCACGTAGAGGAGCCCGCCTGACAGCGTGAGGTCCACGAGATGCGCGGCCGGCGCGCGCACCACCCGCGCGCGCGTGCCGTCGAACGCCGTGATCCCGTTCGCTCCCAGATACACCACCTGCCCCGCGAACGGGTACGGCTTGGCGCCGGTGTTGGGGATGGGATGGAGGTCGGGCCCGTCCTCCCACGCCCGGCCGTCCCACACGCGCGAGCGCGGGAACATCCCGCCCAGGTAGTCCTGGGCCTGGACGTAGAGGCGTCCCGCCAGCACGAACACGAAGTGGAAGCGGGCGAAGTCCTGGTCCTTGCCGCTCCGGGGTCCGACTTCGAGGGCCGTGACCCACGTGCGCCCGCCGTCCACGCTGCGCACCGCGATGGCGTGGAGCCGTCGCGAGCCGACCAGCCAGAGATCGGCTCCGTCGCGGGTGACGATGTCGAAGGCGTGGGTCATGAACACCGACTTCACGTTCGACCAGGTGCCGTCAGGCTCGCCCACCGCCACCGCCGCCGACGGGCCGTCTCCCAGCGGGTCGATGGCCGGCGCGTAGAGCCGCTCACCGATGGCGCGGTAGACCTCGACGGCCTCGGTGGGGAACCGGAGCTTGGTCTTGAACGACGCCAGGCGTGGATTGTACGTGGCGATCTCGATGGGACCGGTGTTCTCGTCGTAGTCGCCGTAGCCCATGTAGAGCTCGCCCCGCCAGGCTTCGAGCGTATGGAGCCGGCGCCCGATCGCGGTGGGCTGAGCGGCCGCGTAGGGATTCCGGCCGAGGGACACGAATTCCGGGCGGGCGACGAAGCGACACGGAAGCCCGCTGCAGGCGCCGGCGACGCAGGTCAATGCGAGCAGCGCCAGCGTATGGCCCGTACGGGCCGCCCGACCCCTCACCCACGCTCCGAGCGGCGCACCAGGGCCTGGTGCACGAGGTGGCGCGCGAGCATGAGCGGCGGCATGCGCAGCCAGTGATGCCGCACGGTGAGGAGCCCGCGCGCTAGTCCCTTGCCGCGTCGCGGGCGCGCCGGCTGGTCGGGCGCCATCGCGGCCAGCACCAGCGTGTCCATGGCCGCGCGCACCGGGACCGAGGGCGCGGCGCCCGCCACCACGCGACGGCTCTCCGCCGGCACCGGCGTGCCGAAGAGCCGCTCCGCGAAGCGCAGCCCGTAGTAGAGCGGCCGCTCGACGTCGAGCACGCGGGCTCGCTCGAGTAGGTTGGGCCAGAACCCGGGCCCATCTGCGAAGCCGCGCACGAGCGCGTC